>JAYUDU010000471.1:0-3516 GCA_043739605.1 Acidimicrobiales bacterium
GCCAAACGCCACGCCGCCTTCACCACATCGGTGTCCTCGTCCATGACCACGATGGAACCGGAACCGAGCATCGATCCTCCCCCGCCGGGCATGGTGCCAGCGGACTTGCCGACCTCGTCCTGGCCCATCGCCAGGTCGAGGTGCTCCGGGCCCATCCACGGTGAGCTGGCACCGCCGGGAATGAAGCACTTCAACTGCTTGCCACCGCGGATGCCGCCGGCGAGATCGTCGCGGTAGATGATGTCGCGGAAGGTGTGCTTGACCATCTCGATCTCGTACGGACCGGGCTTGTTGACGTGGCCCGACACCGCAAACAGGCGCGTGCCCTTCGAGCGACCGGCACCGAGCGCAGCAAACGCCTCGCCGCCGTTCTTGATGATCCACGGGATGTTGCTCATCGTCTCGACGTTGTTGACGATGGTCGGCGCGCCGTAGAGGCCCATGGCCGCCGGAAAGTACGGAGGCTTGATGCGCGGCTGGCCGCGGTGACCCTCAAGGCTCTCGATGAGCGCCGTCTCCTCGCCACAGATGTATGCGCCTGCGCCCGGCTGCACGACGATGTCAACGCTGAAGCCAGAGCCGAAGATGTTCTTGCCAAGGGCGCCGTGGCGATAGGCGTCGTTGACCGCCTGCTGCACGCGCTCGAGGCCCAGTGCGAACTCGCCGCGGAGGTAGATGAACGCCTGCGTGGCCTGGACGGCGTAGCAGGTGATGAGGACGCCCTCGACGAGCTGGTTGGGATCGCGCTCGACCAGCAGGTGGTCCTTGAACGTGGCCGGCTCCGACTCGTCACCGTTGACCACGAGGTAGGTCGGGTGGGCGACGCGGCGCAGCTTCCACTTGGTGCCAGCCTCGAAGCCAGCGCCACCGCGGCCAAGCAGGTTGGCGGTGGTGACCTCTGCGTGCACCTCCTCCGGGGTCAGCGTCAGTGCCTTGCGGAGGCCTTCGTAGCCACCGGTGGCGAGGAAGCGCTCGAAGGTGTGGCTGTCGTCGAACTGCATGCGCGACGTGATGATGTTGGGGGCGTCGGTGACCGCCATGTCAGGCGTCCCTCTTCTCGTCGGTTGCGGCCTTCGCTTCTTGCGCCGTCTTGGCTGCGTCCTCGATGGTCTTGGCTACCGCGGCGCGCTCGTCGACCTTGATCTGCATCGCGGCGCGCTCGGCTGCGAGCTCCCCCTGCGTCGCGCGAAGGCCGCCGTCGCGGCGGACGCGCATGAGCGTGCCGTGCGGCGGAACGGTGTCCTTCATGCGACCGGAGGCGAGGTCCTCCAGCAGCTTGTCGGCCGCCTCGTCGGGCAGCGGACCGAAGTATCGGTAGTTGACCTGCATGCACGGCGCCTTGTCGCAATGGGCGACGCACTCCATCTCCTCGATGGTGAACATGCCATCGGCCGTCGTCTCGCCGTTGCGAACGCCAAGCTTGTGCTCGAGGTGGTGGAGCAGCTCCTCGCCGCCGTTGAGCATGCAGGCGATGTTCGTGCAGACGCCGAGCAGGTAGGTGCCGACGGGCTCAAGGTGAAACATGTCGTAGAACGACGCCACCGAGAGCACCTCGGCGGCGGTGATGCCGACAAGCTCTGCGATGTGCTCCATCGATGCTTCGCTCAGGTAGCCGTTCTGCTCCTGGGCCAGATGCAACAGGGGGATCAGGGCGCTCCGAGACTTCGGGTACACCCCGATCAGGTCCTTGGCACGCTTCTCCATCTCGGGCGCGAGGCGGCTCATCGGCGGCGATCGTAGGGGCCATGCAACGCTGACCGACAACCCACGGGTCGAGCGCCGGCGCGCGGACGTCGTTCACCTAGCGTGGTGTGGGTGCCGACGCCCGCGAAGCGACACGCGCACAGGGCCGCGGCTGCCATGCGTTCGCTGGTCGCCGATCCTGCCGCGGGCCCGCGACGCCTCCGTCGAGTGTGGCTCATCGCCCGTGTGAAGGCCCTCGCTGGGGCCAGCGGCGCCACCGTCGACATCTGGGTGCATCGTGAGGCTCGCATCGGCCGGCGCGTCCGCATCACCATCGAGTCGGGAACCTCGACGACGGTTCGCGTCGACCGTTGGTCGGTCGTTGAGGACGACGTGTGGCTGCACCTTGCCGGCGGGCAGCTGCTCGTCGGACCCGATTGCCGCATCAGCCGACGCGCCTCGATCAAGGTCGGCGGCGACATTCGCCTCGATGGCGGCAACATGATCGGCTACGGCTCGGTGGTGCACTGCGGCGATGCCGTCACGATGCGCACGTGGGCGATCTGCGCAGAGCACTGCACGATCGCCGACAGCACCCACCGCCACCGCGGACCGGACGATGGGATCTTTCATCTCGTCGAGTTCGCTCCCGTTGAGCTCGGCCCGCAGTCGTTCCTGGCGCCGCGGGTGTCCGTGGGACCCGGCACCACCGTGGGCGCGTTCACGGTTGTGGGGCCGAACTCGACGGTTGGACGCGACCTTCCCGCCGGCGTGTTCGCATCGGGTGTCCCCGCCGTCGTCGTGCGGGCGCTTCCACTGGACTTCGACGCGACGGCGGCAGTCGTCCAGCCGATCGATCCGACCGCGGCCGCGCCCCCGAGACCCCATCCCCCGATTCCTGCCTTTTGAGAGAGCCTCTTGTACTTTCCAATGGTTCGAGGTACGGTTCGAGCGGAGGCCGCTTGCCGAACGCCCGAATGGAGTGCACCATGGAACCCAATGACAACCGACGAGCCGAACTGCGGGAGCGCCTCAACGAGGTGCTCGGCGCGGGCCTCGGCGGCACGCTGATGGAGAGCCTCCCCCCATCGAGGTGGGACGACCTCGCTACCAAAGTTGACGTGACCAGCGTCAAGGACGAGGTGACCAGCGTCAAGGCCGACGTCGCCGTCCTCAAAACCGACGTCGCCGTCCTCAAGACCGACGTCGCTGCGCTGGACACCCGCCTCACCGCGTTCGTCGTCGAGGTCGATCACCGGTTCAACCGAGTCGACATGCGCTTCGATGCATTGGACGTGCGCTTGGACGACCGCTTTGCCCGGGCCAAGGCCGAGACCGAGGCCTTGATTGCCGACAAGGTGGGCCTTGCGCTCGCCCAACAGACCCGCACGCTCATCATGGCCCAAGCGTCCAGCCTCTTCGCCACCGTCGCGATCGTCTTCACGGTCGTGAGGCTCGCGACATGACCGAGGCGGCCGGCTGAAGGATCGAGTCGTAGCTAGCGGTCGACCTCGCCCATGACGGGGTCGACGCTGGAGATGACTGCGACGGCGTCGGCGACGAGGCCGCCTCGCATCATCACGGGGAGGCACTGCAGGTTGACGAAGCTCGGACCCCGCATGTGCATGCGCCACGGCTTGGCGGTGCCGTCGGAGACGAGCGAACAGCCGAGCTCGCCACGGGGGCTCTCGATGGCGACGTACGTCTCGCCCGCCGGCACCTTGAAGCCCTCGGTGAAGAGCTTGAAGTGATGGATGAGGGCCTCCATCGACTCGTCGATGCGGCCACGGGGAGGCGGGGTGATCTTCTTGTCCTGCACCCGGTAGTCACCCT
>JAYUDU010000472.1:0-3506 GCA_043739605.1 Acidimicrobiales bacterium
ATCTGGAAGTCGAGGACGGCGATGTCGGGCGCGTGAGCCTGGACGGCCCGGCGCACATCGTGACCAGAGCGAACGGAGCGCACCGACACGTCAGGGCCCCGCAGGACCTGGCGCACCTCTTGGTGGACCCACTCTGCATCTGACGCGATCAGCACCTCGGGCACAAGCAGGGAGGCTACGCGACCCGCGGCCGTCGGATCGACCTGAGGGGTGTTCGGTCGGACCATGCGACGCCATCTGCGGTTCGTGGAGGCCGGGTTGTCTCAGTCGTGGGTACCATGCGCCCATGCTCGACATTCAGTTCGACGAGATCCACGGCCTTCGCGTCTGTCGGCCCGTTGGCGAGCTCGACGCGTTCACGGTCAGTCAGTTCCGTTCTGCGCTCGCAGAGCTGGCGTCCACGCCAAAGCTGCTCATCGACATGAGCAGCGTCCCGTTCGTTGACTCTGCGGGCCTCGGCGCGCTCATCGGCGGCATTCGCCGGGCACGCGAGCTTGGCGGCGACGTCGCCGTCGCCTGCAACCGCCCAACCCTCCTCCGCCTCCTTCGGACCACCGGCTTTGACCGCATCGTCACCGTCGTCGACACCATCGAGGAGGCGGCGGCAGCGCTGACATCTGCGCCACCGGCGGTCTGAGCCCGTTCGAAGCGCAGCGCGTCCGCCACGCGAAGGTCGGCGAGGTCAGACCCTCGCGGCGGTGCGCTTGCGGGCCCTGGCGACGAGGACGCCCAACAGGGCCAACAAGAGTTCCTTCGCGGACTCCTTGCTGCGGGCGTCGATGGCGAGCATCGGGATCTCCCACGGGATGCCCATCGCCTCCCGGACCTCATCGAGGTGGTGCAGGGGCGCACCATCGAAGAAGTTGACGCCGATGACGTACGGGGTGCCCTTCGCCTCGAAGTAGTCGACGGCGGGGAAGCTCTGCTCGATCCGGCGCGTGTCGACGAGAACGCAGGCGCCGAGGGCGCCAGAGCAGATGTCGTCCCACATGAAGCCGAATCGGTCCTGGCCGGGAGTGCCGAACAGGTAGACGACGAGTGACTCATCTACGGTGATGCGTCCGAAGTCCATGGCCACGGTGGTGGTGGTCTTCGTGCTCACCATGCTGTTGTCGTCGATGCCGACCGCGGCCGTGGTCATCGCCGCTTCGGTGCGAAGCGGCGTCACCTCGGAGACGGCACCAACGAACGTGGTCTTGCCGACGCCGAAACCGCCGGCGACGACGAGCTTGACGGGTTGAACGGAACGGCTCACAGCGCACGCACCTTGTCGATGATTCGTTGCAGCGCATCGAGCTCGATCTCGACGGGGTCTGCGTGATGGACGCGGATGAGGCCGTCGGTGACAAGGTCAGCTGCAACGACCGTGATGACGCCGACGGGAAGCCCGACGGCGTTGGCGACCTCTGCCACGGACGCCGGCTTCCGGCATGCGTACAGGATCTCTTGCTGTTCGGTTGGGCGCAGGCGGTGTTCTGGGGCGGCCGGGTCGACCCCGTCTGCGACCTCGAGCATCGTTTCCACACGCATGTCCCGGCGCTCAGCGCGCGTGCGTCCCGCCGTCATCACGAACGGGCGGACGATGCCGCTGCTCGACGGGCCGGTGTCGATGCCATCAGCGGCGGGGGAGGCTCGGTCACGCCCGAGGTCCTCTCCTCCTGCGCCGGTCGTCACGTGAGGAGCACCTCATGTTGCAACTCGGCGATGACCTGGGGCGTGAGGACACCGGCAGCTCGCTCGGCGAACAGGGTCATGTGGTACGCGATGGCCCCGAGGTCGCAGCCAGCTGTCGCGACGACACCGAGGTTTGAGCCAGCAGAGATGGACGACGTCAGCAGCAACCCACCCTCCATCGCGACGACGAGCTGCTGCACGGCCCCGAAGCCGAAGCACTGCGCCGCCCCCTTGCCGAGACTCGCGAGGCCGGAGATGATCGCCGAGAGTTGCTCGCCATCGGTCCTGCTCAGCGTCGAGGAGAGCGCCATCAAGAGCCCATCAGACGAGACGGCGATCGCCTGATCCACCCCAGCGGTGTCCGCAACGAAGCGCTCGACCATCCAGGAGAAGTTGCGGGCGGCTTCGGTCGTCATGTCTCGTCCTTGTTACCAGTGGGCTTGTCGGTCGGTCGTACGCCAGCCCCGGGCCCCGGCCCCGCGGCATGGGGCGCCTTGGTCCCCGAGTGCGCGGCAACCGCCTTCCTGGCCTTGGCGACGCCCGTCTGGAAGTTGCCGAACAACGATGACACCGCCTTGGCGTTCGATGGGCCTGCGGTACGGTCGGCGGGCGTCTGCTGACGACCCTGGGTGACGGGCGCACCAGCGGGTGTCCGGGGCGCCGCCGGGCGGGTTGGATCGCCTGCGGGCGTAGAACCGATGCCCGGCAGTGGCTGGTCCGGACGCTGAGCGCCGGGTACGCGCCTCGTGAGTCCTGACATCGTGCGGGCCGAGGTCGCCGGGGCCGGGCCGAGTGGTGAAGCGTCGCTTCGCGCCGCTGCCGGCGGGCGCGGTGCAGCCGGGCGCGGTGCAGCCGGGCGCGGTGCGGCCGGGCGGGCTCCGCTGCCATTGCCGGGGGCGGCGCCCCGTCCCGCCAACTCGCTGTTCATGGCGCCAGCCTGGCCGCTCGGACGGGCCAGTGGCGCGACCGGGCGGCCAGTCGGCGGGGCAGGCGCCGCAGCGGCCAGCCTCGGCGAGGCTGCGTCGGGCGTCGGTGGGGCTTCGGTCGCGTCCGGAGTCACCGCCGTTGCTGACGCCGCCCCCCCGAGGATGGCGTTCGGCAGCTGAACGTTGGCGGCGACGCCGCCGCCCGGGTTGGCCGCGAGTTCGACCTCGATGTGGTGACGCTGGGCGAGGCCGCCGGTGACGTGATGGCCGAGGTAGCGGCTCGGCGCGATGGTGAACGACTCGGAGCCCGCCAGCCGTCGATTGGCCCGATCGAGGTCCTCTGTGGGCATGCCGATGCCGTGGTCGATGATGGAGAGGGCATACCCGGTGCGCTCGACGCGGCCTCGCACCTCGACCTGTTCGGCCGGCGGCGAGAACGACAGTGCGTTCTCGACCAGCTCCGCCAACAGGTGAGCGAGGTCGGCGGCCGCGCCGCCCTCGACGGCCGCAGGCTCAAGTGAGCGCAGGATCACCCTGGTGTAGTCCTCGACCTCGCCGAGAGCCGCGCGCACGACGTCGGCGATGGGCACAGGAGCGGCCCATGACCGCGGCGGGGTGTCGCCGGCGAGGACCAGCAGCGACTCTGCGTTGCGGCGCATGCGGGTCGCCAGGTGGTCGAGGCGAAACAACTTGGCCAGCCCGTCAGCGTCCGCCTCGTCCTGTTCCAGCTCGGAGATGAACGTCAGCTGCCGGTCGAGGAGGTTCTGGTTCCGACGCCCGAGGTGGACGAGCGAGTCTGCAACGTTGCGGCGCAGGATCGCCTGCTCGACGGCGAGGTCGAGGGCGCGTGCCTGCACGGTGTTCAGCGTGGCGGCAACGTCGGCGATCTCATCGTTGGAGCGAACC
>JAYUDU010000473.1:0-3505 GCA_043739605.1 Acidimicrobiales bacterium
TATCAGGCAGACCTAGACACCCTCGACGGCGAGCTTGGCAACATGTACCGCACGCTGACCAACAACAAGATCGTTACCAACCACGACGCGTTCGGTTACCTCATCGACGAGTACGGACTCACGTTCGTCGGCGCCGTGATTCCCAGCTTTGACAGCCAATCGGAGGCGTCAGGCAAGGCGTTGACCGCGCTTGTTGCCGCGGTCAAAGCCGAAGGTGTCAAAGCGATCTTCGCAGAGTCGTCGCTACCCGCCAAGGCCGCCGATGCCCTAGCCCATGACGCCGGCGTCAAGGTGGTCGAGGGCGAGGACAGCCTCTACGGCGACACCCTCGGCCCGGTTGGGTCCGACGGCGACACCTACCTGAAGATGATGCGCCACAACGCCAGGGTCATCGTCGAGAACCTGCGATGACGCCAGCCCTTCGTCTCACCGATGTCGCGGCCTCCTACGGTCGCGATCGAGCCCTTGACGGGATCACCGGCGACGTGCAGCCCGGTGGGAGTCTGGCACTCATCGGGCCGAATGGTGCAGGCAAGTCAACCTTGATCCGTGCGATCCTGGGCCTCGTCGATGTCGTAAGTGGCGAGATCGAGGTGCTCGGTGGCACCCCAAATGCTGCCAGGGGCAAGGTCGCCTATGTGCCCCAGGCCGAGACGCTCGACCAGGACTTCCCGGTGTCGGTCCTGGATGTTGCCCTGATGGGCCGGTATCGCGCCATCGGCTGGGGAAGGCGTGCGTCCCGGGTGCATCGCGACGCGGCAATGCAGGCGCTCGAGGAGGTTGGGCTGGCGGACCGGGCCCACGACCGCTTCGGCGTGCTGTCGGGAGGCCAACGCCAGCGGGCGCTCCTGGCGCGGGCCGTCACCCAGGAAGCACGCCTGTTGCTGCTCGACGAGCCATTCAACGGCGTCGACACCACCACCACCGACCTGCTCCTCGACGTGCTCGCCCGGCTGCGCCGCGACGGAGTCGCCCTCGTCATCTCCACCCACGACCTCGCCATCGCCCACCTCGCTTGCGGTCACGCTTGCCTCCTCAACAGGCATCAGGTGGCGTTCGGAGCAATCGACGCAGCGCTCACAGCGGAGCTGCTTCGCGAGACGTACGGCGGCGCAGCTGTGGTGTTGGCCGGCGGCACCACCATCGTCACCACCGGCTGAGCTGCGGGCGTGCGCAGCTTTCTCATCGACCCGTTTGCGGCTGCGTTCATGGCCAGAGCGCTGGCCCAGACGTTGCTCCTCGCCGTGCTGGGTGGCGTCGTCGGCGTTCACATCGTGCTGCGTCGACTGGCGTTCGTGACCGAGGCGCTGCAGCACACCATCTTCCCTGGCATCGCCATCGCCTACGTCCTTGGCGCGTCGCTTCTGACCGGGGCCCTGGCGGCCGCAGCGCTGACCGTCGCGGTGCTCGTCGCGGCGCGTCGCCTGGCGTCGGTCGACCAGGACGGCTTGCTCGCGGTGCTCATCGCTGGCGCGTTCGCGCTCGGCGTCGTGGTCGTCTCCCGCAGCCGGTCCTACCAGCACGATCTCACCGTCCTGCTGTTCGGTCGGATCCTCACCGTCGACGACGCACAGCTGCGGGCCACGGCGATGCTCACCGCGCTCGCGCTCGTCGTCCTCGGCCTCCTCCACAAGGAGCTGGTCATGGCGGCGTTCGATGAGGTGGGGGCGGTCGCCCTCGGTCTGCGTCCGGCCCTGCTCGACCTGGTCATCCAGCTCGTCGTCGCCGTCGTCGTCGTCGCCGCGGTACGGGCCGTGGGGACCGTGCTCGTCGTGGCATTCCTCGTCACACCGGCTGCGGCGGCCCGCCTCGCCGGCCGGGGGGTGGTCACGACGATGGCCATGGCGGTCGGCTTGAGCGCGCTGTGCGGATGGTTCGGTCTGGCGCTGTCGTATGAGCTTTCCGTCAACCACGGGATCTCCTCGCCGACCGGAGCCACCATCGTGGCCATGCTCACCGGGGCCTTCGTTCTCGCCGCAGGTACCAGGGCCATCGCCAATCGAGTGCGCCGCGTGACGCCCGCGTGATCGACGCGCTCAGTTCCATCGGCGATGCGCTCGCAACCGGGTTCTATCGACGCGCCCTCATCGAGGTCGTGCTGGTCGGCGCGCTCGCAGGTGTGGTCGGCGTGCACGTGCTGCTTCGACGCCTGCCCTTCTTCGTGGTCGCCATGTCGCACGCGACGTTCCCCGGCGTCGTGATCGCGTCGTTGCTCGGCATCAGCCTGTTCGTCGGCGGCGGCGCCTTCGGGCTGGTCGTCGTGGCCGTCGTCGCGCTCGTCGGGCGGCAACGATCGCTCGACGACACCAGCCTCATCGGCGTCATCCTCGCCGGATCCTTCGCGCTCGGCGTGATCTTGTTGGCCGGTCGCCCCGGATCCGGTCGAGATCTCACCGCGTTCCTGGTCGGCTCCGTCCTGACCGTGACCGGGGCCGACCTCGTCGCCACCGCCATGGTGGGTACAGGTGTGCTCGCCGTCGCCATCGTGCTGCACAAGGAGCTGGTCCTCACGGCGTTCGATCCCGGTGCGGCGGCCGCGCTCGGCTATCCGCTCCGACGGCTCGATGCGACCGCCCTGGTCCTCATCACGCTCACGCTGGTGGTCGCGGTGCCTGCTGTTGGCACACTCCTCGCCGTCGCGCTCCTGTGCGTGCCGGCGCTGACTGCACGCGTGTGGACCGACCGGCTCGCCATCGCCATGCCGCTCGCCGCCGCCCTTGGCGCGGGGTGCGGCGTCGTCGGCCTCGCCGCCACCGCAGTGTGGGACGTGGCCGCCGGTGGCGCCGTCGCGCTGACCACCGCCGCCACCTTCGTCGTGTCACTGGCCACTCGGTCGGCCGTTTCATCGGCCCTCCGCAGTCGGGCGGGCTGACGTGCGGCCTGGGGCAGGTGGCCGCGCGAAGACACGACGCAACGACGGCGAGATCGGGCCGGATCGACGACCTCGTCGTGAGATTCGTGGGCCAGTCGGTCGTCCTCGGCTCCGGGATCCCGAGACGGCCGGCTGGCACACGCTCCGTCGCTTCTTCCTCGTGGGGCAGGGGACGACCCCCCGCACTGCGTCAGCCGCAACGCGCCGAGCAAAGAACGGCGTCAGCCTGGGAGGCACGCTCCGCAGGTGCCATGGAGGTCGATGGCGTGGCCGGTGACGACGAAACCCAGCTCCTCGCCGGCTACCGCGGCGGCCGCGGCGGCCGCGGCGAGGGCCTTCTCGATGCGCGGAGACGCATCGACGTCGACCACGACCCCGCACGAGATGCAGACGAGGTGGTGGTGGTGGGCAGCAAGCGGCTCTGCGAGCTCGAAGCGGCCATGGTCTTCTGCGTTGACGCCGGCGAGGCGGCGCACCGCTCCGGCATCGGCGAGCACGGTGAGGTTGCGGTACGCGGAGCTCTGTGGGAACGACGCGCCCCCGGAGCGGCCGGCCGCCAACACCTCGGGGATGGTCAGCGGCCGACCAGCGCCTGCGAGGAGGTCGACGAGCGCCCGCCTCGACGTGGTGTAG
>JAYUDU010000474.1:0-3503 GCA_043739605.1 Acidimicrobiales bacterium
CCCCGACGACCTTCGCCGCCGTGGCTCCGCGCCGCGATGTCGCGGTGCCCAACGAGATCGCCGCGCCGGTCGTCCAACCGATCCCCGCCGGTCTCGCAATCCAGGCGCCACGCTCCGGCGGCGGTCGACCGTGGACTCGCGTCGTGGTGTTCGCCCCGCTCGCATGCCTTGTGGGAGTGGCGACCGTCGTGCTGCGCAGGGCCGGCGTCATTGCGCCATGACGAGCGGACATGTCAGTGGCCGCCGTGTCAGCTGGTCGGTGGTTGCAAGCGGGAGCGCTGGACCTTTCCCATGGCGTTGCGCGGTAGTTCCGCGACGACGTGCAGCCGGCGTGGACGCTTGTACGCGACGAGGTAGGGCGCCGCGAACGTACGCAGCTCCTCCAGCGTCGGTGGATGGTCTGACACGATGAAGGCGGCGACCTCCTCGCCCCACGCATCGGAGCTCACGCCCGTCACCGCAACGTCGGTCACCGCCGGGTGGCGGCGAAGGACGTCCTCCACCTCAAGGGGTGAGACGTTCTCCCCGCCGGTGATGATCAGCTCCTTGATGCGACCGACGATGCGGAGATAGCCGTCCTCGTCCAGTCGGCCGACGTCACCGGTGCGGAACCAACCATCCTCGTCAAAGGCCTCGGCCGTCGCCTCGGGACGCCCCAGGTAGCCGGCAAAGACGTTTGGTCCGCGCACAACGATCTCCCCTTCGTTGGTGGGTCCTTCGGCGTTGGCTGTCTCTTTCCCGTCGGTCGGCTGCTCGCCGGGGTCCAGTGGCCGCAACTGCAGCTCGACGCCGGGCAGTGCGAAGCCGACCGTGCCCGGCCGCCGCTCGCCGTCATAGGGATTCGAGGTGAGCATGAGCGTTTCGCTCATGCCATAGCGCTCCAGGACCGCCATGCCCGTGGTAGCCCCGATGGTGCGGTGTAGCTCGGCGGGCAATGGCGCAGATCCTGAGACGCACAATCGTAGGCGTGCCAGCTCGGCGAGGCGGTCCGATGCTGCCAATCGCGCGTACATCGTCGGAACGCCGAAGAACATCGTTGCCCGATGTGTCGCCGCGGCGTCCAGCACTTCATCGACGTCGAAACGAGGCAAGAGCACCGCGCTGCCACCACTGAGCAGCGTCCCATGCACGCCGGCGGCGAGGCCGTGGATGTGGAACAGCGGCAGTGCGAGGACCAGCCGATCTGCGGCGGTCCAGCGCCACGCGCCGACCAGGGCTCGCACGCCGGCGTGCAGGTTGGCGTGGCTCAGCACAACGCCCTTGGGGCTCGATGTCGTGCCGGACGTGTAGCAGATCAGCGCAGGATCCGCGGGACCGATGGGCACGGCTTGGGCCTGGGGTTCCGTGGCGGCGGCAGTCGGCAACGTGACGGTGGGGATGGGGGCGAGCCGGCGCGCGGTGCGCACATCGCCAACCAACGCCGCGGCGGGGTGCGCATCGGCGACGACGAAGCCCAGCTCGGCGTCGGTGAGGTCCTGGTTGATCGGGACCGCGATCATTCCTGAGCGGAGGATCCCGAGGTACCCGGCGACGAACTCGACGGTCGTGGGGCCAAGGATCATCACCCGGTCGCCGCGGCATGCGCCGATGGCGCGCAGGGTCGAGGCAGATGCTGCCGCCAGCCGGTCGAGCCCGGCGGCGCTGACCCAACCCGTTTTGGCGTCCCACAACACCGGCGCCTGGCCGGCGCGAAGCAGTCGACCATGCCACTCGTCCATCAGCGTTGTGTGGCCGGTGAGGGCGATGGGTCCGTGGCGATCCCTTGGCAGGTTCGGCGCACCCGAGGTCGTCACGGCCGGGAGGTCTAGCGCGGCGTCGTATCGTTGGAGCGTGAACGGGGGCGACCTGCGCGACGTGGCGGGCTCCGTGCTCGCCGACGTCGACCGCTTGGTCGAGCGGATGGGCGCCGCCTACCGCGCCGAGGTGACTGAGTACGCCGACATGACGGACGCCGAGTTCACCGGCGCCGTGCTGCCCGTGTCGCGACTGATCGTCGTGGCGTTCTTTGACGCGGTGCAGGGTGGTGGTGAACCGGCGGTGGTCGCCGACCATCTCCGGCAGATGGGACGCCAGCGGCTTGAGATGGGCATCGGGCTCGAGCCGATGCTGCACGTGTACCGGGTCGCGACGCGAACGGTGTGGGACCGTGTGGTCGAGGTCACCCCGCCTGGGGGAGAGCAGGTGCTGGCCGAGATCGGCGCTCGCTGGATGGAGTACATGGACCGATCGTCGTCACACGCGGCGTCTGGCTACCTGGAGGCATCGCACGACCGGCTGCGGCGCATCGATGCCCACCGGTCTGCCTTCCTCGACGCCCTCCTGGGCGCGGCAGATGCCGCAGATGCCGCCGCCGTCGCGGACCGGTTCGCAACCAACCTCGCCCCGGCCTACCGACCGCTGCTCCTGGCGCGCACAGGTGGCGACCAGACCCTCGAACGCACGCTCGACCTCGCGCCGCCAGGCGCCATCGGCGGTTTCAGAGGCCCACACGTCTGTGTTCTGGTTCCCGCCGGGCCCGCCGACGCCGCGTTCGCCGCGTCGTTGGCCGGGCTCCGGCTGGTGACCGATGACGATCCGTCGGCCACGCTCGTCCACGGCCCGCCCGCACGCCCAGGTCCAGAGCTTGCGGCTGCGGTGGCGGCTGCGCTGCGGCTCTTGGGAGTAGCGGCCGCGAGCGGGCGCGCCGGTGTGGTCGGTCCGGATGACCTGCTCGAGGCGCAGCTCGTGGCGGCCACGCCGCGTGTCGCACGGGCTCTTGTCGACGCCGTCGTCGCTCCCTTGCGGGCGAGCGACAGGGACGGCGTGCTCGAGGCGACCCTTCGGACGTACCTCAGCACGGGCTCTGTTCCCGGGACAGCAGCTCTCGTCTTCGTGCATGCCAACACGGTCGCCTACCGGCTGCGGAGGATCGACGAGATCACAGACCTCGACCCCCGTCGCCCCGCCGCCTCGGCGCGCCTGCTGCTCGCACTGCTGGCCGCAGACCTTGCGGCCGCCTCCGGCCCCGTCGCGGGGACGTCCCTTGTGGATTCTCCAAAGAACCCTCCTTGAGGTTCGCGGTCCTGCTGTGGCCTCGGTCGCCGCCGAGGGTGCATGCTTGGAGGGTCGACCGGGGGGTTGACGAGGCCGCCGCCAGGCGGAAGAGGAGACCCATGACATCGAACCTGCATCGTCGAGCGTTGTGCGGCGCGCTGGCCCTTGTGGTGCCGGCCGCGGTCGCGTGCACGCCCGCGCCCAGGCCCCAAGCCGAGGTCAGCGTCGGAGCGGGCGGCGTCACCTCGAACGGGAACTCACCCACGGACGACCGCCCCGCCGCCGCGAACGCCGGCATCGACCAGGGTGGCGCGAACGCTCCGCTCGGTGGTGGAGGCGGACCCTCCACGCAGGCCGCCACGAGCGGCGGGCCGATCAGCGGAGCACCCGGAGTGAACCGGGCCAAGACCGGCGTCGGGTCGACGGCGACGAGCGGGGCCGCCGGCACGGCGACCACGCGTCCCCCGGCC
>JAYUDU010000475.1:0-3501 GCA_043739605.1 Acidimicrobiales bacterium
GTCGTGGCCAGCGAGCGTGCCACCTTCGAGACCATCGCTCGGAACGAAGGCAAGCCGGAGGCGGCGCTGGCCAAGATCGTCGAAGGGCGGGTGAACGGCTTCTTCAAGGACGCATGCCTGTTGGACCAGTCCTATGTGAAAGACGAGAAGCAGAGCATCACCCAATTGTTGGGTGGAGCAACGCTCGTCCGCTTCGCTCAGGTGGAGATCGGCGCACAGTGAGTCTCAGCACGACCCCCACCCGCAGCGGCCGCTGGGGCCGGGTCGTGCTCAAGATGTCGGGTGAGGCGCTGGCCAGCGCCTCGTCCGATGAGACCATCGACTCATCCACCGTCGACCGCATCGCAGCGGAGATCGCTCAGGTCAGAGCAGAGTTCAACGTCGACATCGCCGTCGTCGTCGGGGGTGGCAACATCTGGCGCGGCGCCACCGGGGCCGCCGAGGGCATGGACCGCGTCAGCAGCGACCACATGGGCATGCTCGGCACCGTCATCAATGCTCTGGCGCTGCAAGACGCCCTCGAGCGACACGGGCAGCCGACGCGGGTGCAGTCGGCCATCGAGATGGCCGCCGTCTGCGAGCCCTACATCCGTCGTCGCGCCATACGCCACCTCGAGAAGGGGCGCGTCGTCGTGTTCGGCGCCGGCCTCGGCGCTCCGTACTTCACGACGGACACCCCGGCCGCCCAGCGCGCCGCGGAGCTCGGCGCTCATGCCGTCGTCAAGGGCACCGCCGTCGACGGCATCTACACAGCAGACCCGAAGAAGGACCCGACGGCCACCCGCTACGACGAGGTCAGCTTCGACGAGGCGCTCTCCAAGAATCTGCGGGTGATGGACCTCACCGCCTTCACGCTCTGCAAGGAGAACAAGATCCCGATCCTCGTCTTCGACATCATGACGCCGGGCAACATCGTAAAGGCCCTCGCCGGCGAGCCGATCGGAACGCTCGTCTCGTAACTTTGGCGGACGAGAGGCCAGCGTCGCCGGTCTCGTCCCTGACGTCTGCTCGCCAGGCATCCGGCTCACACAGCACCCCACCGACGTCCACAACGGCACCGCCCCGACGACCACCACCCAAGCGTCAAGCCGTGCAAACCCCGGCACCCACACTTGACAGGTTCCGTGCACTCAACGGTGCGGTCACCGAGTTTGGCCGGAGGCGTCATGGCCCAGGTGCACAAGATCCGATCAACACCGATCGCGGCACTGGGCCGTCCGCAGCGTCGAGAAGTGGTGGTGCATCCGAAGCATTCCCGGCGGCGATCAAACCGTGCGTGTCGTGGGACTACGGCTGGAATTGAGCGAGGCAACTATCGCGGTTTCCAAGGGTGATAGCGCTGGTCTTGTACAGCGATCCACACCGACATTGCCGAACAATGATGCGCAGCTACGGTGTCGCGGACACTGTGCCGCGCTCCTCGCCCTTCGACGTGCGGCGACGAAGGAAGATGGCAATCGCGCCCGCGGCGGCGCCGGCAGCGAGCGCCGCCAAGTACCGCGTTGGTCCCGCCTGCGGCTGGCGGACGAACGCATCCACCACTGCGAGGACCGGGCATACGAAGACCCCACCGATAATTCCACCGTCCTGGCTTCGGGGCTCCCAATCAGGCCTGCGACTCATGAATGCCAATCCAACAATTGCAAACAGGTCGAGCCCCAGAAGTAGTCCGATCAGCATGGATGGTCCACAAGAAGGCCGGGCCTCTCACGTCTACCCGCCACGGTTCCCCAGCTCGTCGTCGTGGACGAACCATCGCGCGACTGAGCGGCAAGGTCAACCGCGTGGCGGGCGAGGGAGGTCACTGGCCGTGGAGGCTCCTTGCGCCCGCGCCGGCCACGCGTGCCGAGGTGGTGCAGGTCGCTCGTCCTCATCATCGATGCCTCGATCACGACCACCCCTACCGGCAAAGCGTGGTGGAGGAGACGGGCAACTGGAGGCCTCGCGTTCGTCCCGGCCAGGAGGTCGCGGCGTGGGAGTGGGCGCCAGCGGGCCTCTCGTGCGGTAAGAGTGGGGCCTTATGGCTGACGATGACGACGTGGTGGGGATGGTCCTTGGGGACGCCCGCGAGAAGATGGAGAAGGCGATCGGCTTCATGGCCACCGAGTTCTCTGCGGTCCGGACGGGGCGGGCGGCGCCGTCGCTCGTCGATCGCATCCGCATCGACTACTTCGGATCGGAGACCCCGCTGCAGCAGCTGGCCTCCATCTCGGCCCCTGAGCCGCGCCTGCTCGTCATCTCGCCGTACGACAAGTCGATGTTGAAGGCCATGGAGAAGGCCATTCAAGAGTCCGACCTCGGCATCAACCCATCGAACGACGGTGTTGTGATCCGCCTCCAGATCCCGATCCTCACCGAAGAGCGCCGCAAGGACCTCGTGAAGCAGATCAAGGTGAAGGCCGAGGATGCCAAGGTGGCCGTGCGCAACCTCCGGCGCGGGGCGCGTGCCGAGCTCGACAGCTTCGAGAAGGACGGCGACGTCGGGACCGACGAGATCGAACGCGCCGAGAAGGCGCTCGACAAGCTCACTGCCGATCAGGTCGGCGACATCGACCGCATGGTCGCAGGCAAGGAAGCAGAGCTCCTCCAGGTCTGAAGCGCCGCCATCACGCGCGGTGTGTGGGCGACCTGCAAGGCTGTATGGATCGGCCACCCGGCTCGACGGGCGGCCCCGACGCGGCACATGACGAGAGGGGGACCACCCCATGGCAAACGAACACCCCAGCCCACGCCAAGACGAGGGCGTGCGTGTGCTGCGCGCGGACGAAGCCGCGGCTCGTGCCGACGCCCCCGAGACCGGCGCTCGTCGGTACGCACCGCGGTCGCGCGACGTCCCAGACGTCCCAGACGTGCCGGCCGGCGCTCTCACCTTCGGCGGCGGCGCCGACTCTGCTGCGCCCCGCCTGCGGGTCGTTCCACCCTCGCCCGACGAGATCTCGCCGTGGGCACCAGCTGCCGGCCGTGCGGCGACAAGCCAACCAACAAGGGCCGTCGGCGACGCCGGCCCCGACCGTGATGAGGTGTTCGAGCTGTCCGATGATGGACCCATCGATGTCGGACCTGCCACCGGACCGGTGCGCCTTCCCGACTGGACCGACCCGCCCACAGGCCAGGTGCCCAAGGTCGTCCTCGGCGATGACGACGACTGGGCCACCCGCACCGGCAGTCAGCCCCACTGGCGTGGCGAACGTGACGACTGGGAGAGTGGCGACTTCGATGACGGCTTCCTCGACGACGCTGGTGCCGAGGGTCGCATGGGCGCACTTGACTCAAATCGATCGGAGGCCTCAGACATGTTCTCGTTCGAGGAGATGCCGTCAGGGTCGGTCGCGGCCGTCGTGACCACACCCGAGGCCACCGCGCCCGACCCCGGTCCTCAGTCCGTCGCTCCTGCGACAGCCGCGCCGCGACCCCGCGCGCGTGACGAAGACGGCTCAGCTGGCCCGCCCCCCGGCGGCTTTGGCGGCCGTGACATGCCCATGGCAGTTGCCGTCGGCGGTG
>JAYUDU010000476.1:0-3497 GCA_043739605.1 Acidimicrobiales bacterium
TACACGACGCCGTCTTGCCACCAGGTTCTGTCCATCTACCGACCCTAACGGCGAGCGTCGTGCCGCCCCCCCGACGTGGAGATGGTGGGTCGCGTGCGGATGGATCGGTGCCGACCCCCGGTAGGCTCGACGGGTCATGGCACGGTCCAAGTACCTCATCCCAACGATCGGGACGATCGGCGCGCTGCTGGTCTCGAGTGCGATCGGTCTCGCGATCGTGGGCGGCGACGATCGAACATCAACGGCCTCGAAGGTGTCGGTCCATCAGCCGGATCCTGCTTCGACGACGACCGAGGCTTCCGGCGCGATCTACGACGGCGGGGGCGGCCCGACCCAGGGAGCATCACAGCCCAGCACATCCGTTGTGGCAGGTGGTGCGCGTCCGGGTCGCGGTAGCACCGGGGGAACGGCCACGACCGTTGCCACGGCGACCACCGTCAGACCTGCAACGACCACCTCCAAGCCGCTGACGGCGAAGAAGCCCGGCCCCCAGGCGGTGACCAAACCCGGTCTCTACACGTCAGACGTCACCACCACCGATGACAAGGGTCAGCAGAACGACACCTCGGTCGACACCACCGTCAAGGCGCTCGCCGACCAGGCAGGCGTGCCGCATCGCGAGATCAAGGTCGGCGACAGTGGCAGCTTTGGTGGCACCTCGACCGTCGGCTACCGCCCAAACGGCATCTACAACGAGAGAACGGTCATCGACGCCAACGGCAGCACCCTCGACTGCACCTGGGACCCCGCGTATCCCCGCTACGTCACCCCGCTTCAGGTCGGCACCGTCTGGAACTACACCTCGACCTGCACCGGGACCTTCAGCGGCGGCCAGCTCGACGGGACCAAGGCGAAGATCGACAACAAGGGCAACTGGAAGGTGACCGGCACCGACACCAAGGGCGTTGCCACGGCGACCTACGGCGTGTGGGTCATCACTGGCACAGAGGACATCGACGTCACGCTGCTGTCCGGGCCAGCCGTCGGCACCACCATCAAGACCCACTCCGACGAGATCGATCGCTACTCCCCAGACCTCGGCATCACCATGGCGAGCGAGAGCAACACGACGTTCACTGCGTTCGGCCAGACCCGCACCGGGAAGGCCACATCGAAGTTGACGAAGATCGCCACGACGTAGTTGCTCCGCGTCGTGCGCTCAAGCTCGGCGTCAGCTTGTCGACGCCGTTGAGGCCGTTGAGGCCGTTAGTCTGGGCCTTTTCGGGTCACCCCTCTGAGACCCGCCCATGCGAGTTCCGCAATCTGCGCTGCGAGGGCCTCGGGACTGGTTGCGGGCCGACCGGAACCTTCGTTGGCGTGGCGCCCCGCCAGCCAGTGCCGGCATGCTGCCTCTGCCATGCCGACGATGCCGTGAGCAAGCGTGCGTCGATGCGCATCATCGACATCGGCGGCGATGAGCGACGCGATGAAGTCGGCCATGGACGCCTCGAACATCCGGACCCGCACTGCGAAGTCATCGTCCCGCGCCGATCCTCCACCAAACAGGAGGAGGAAGGCCGACTCGTGGCTGGCGACGAAGCTGAAGTAGGCCGCAAAGCCCCGCTCGACCTGTGCTCTCGGGTGCTGGGCATGAGCGGTGGCCGACGACACGGCATCTTGGAGCTGGGTCCCGACGTCATCGAGGAGTTCGATGTACAACTCGCGCTTTGAGCCGAAGTGCTGGTAGAGCACGGGCTTGGTCACCCCGGCGGCGGTCGCGACATCGTCCATCGAGGTCCCGTGGAAACCACCGCTGGCGAACACCTCGACGGCGACGTCAAGCAGCTGCCTGCGCCGTCGGGCCGCGGGCAGGCGCGACGGCGAAGCCTCAAGTACGTGCAGCGATCGGGGGGTGGGACGAGCGATCATGTGCGGACCGCCAGAGTAGTTACTTGGGAGTAACCGCCTGTGCGCCGAACCAAGGACGCGTCAGCGCCACCTTGGTTGGGAGCGTGCGCACCGACATGCCGGCACTTCGCCCGCTGGTCTGACGCTTCTCAGCGCCAATGGCGAATCCTCCGACATGTCCATGATGTCCGTGTGCGCAGGAGCGGCCACGGAGGGCGGCGAATTCTTGATCCGATGTCGCGACCACCCACGCAGACGCCACGACGGGACTCTCGGCGTCCGCCGGAGCCACCGAGGCCGGCCGACGCCTCCAAGCGACCGGTGCTCAGCCTGCGAGCCGTCCAGGCGCGGCGTCGCGCCCGGCGTCCCGGAACGTGGGCGTGACGCGCCGAGACTTACGGCCGCGTGCCACGCCTCAGGCGGTCTGAGGGCGCCTGCAACCTTCTCCCGCCCGTGAGGCGCCGCCGCCGGGGAGCGGCGCCCTACGGTCGGGGCAACGAAACGACAGCGGCCGCCCCGCAGGGCGGCCGCTTCGTCGTTCGCGCGCGTCGGCCTGGTCAGTTGCCCGCCGGCCTACTTACGCGGAGATGATCAGTGGCTGTGGCCGTAGACGATGACCGAACGGGCGACCTCGCCACCCTTCATCACCTCGAAGGCCTCGTTGACCTGGTCGAGCGTGATCTCCGCTGAGATGAGCTCCTCGAGCTTCAGCTCGCCGGCCTTGTAGAGGGCCACCAGCTTCGGCACGTCCTTCTGGACGTTTGACGAGCCGTACCAGCAGCCCTTGATCTTCTTGTCCTGGAGGACGAGCCCAAAGAAGCCGGGGATCTCGATGACGACGTCCATGCGGGGCACCCCGACGAGGACGGTTTCGCCGCCGCGACGGGTCATGTTGATGGTCTGGTCGATGGTGGCTTTCAGGCCGATGACCTCGAAGGCCACGTCTGCGCCGCGGTTCTCGGTCAGGTTCATCACGCCGGAGACGGCGTCGCCCTGGCTGGCGTTGACCGTGTGGGTCGCGCCGAACTGCTTCGCCAGTGCGAGCTTGGTCTCGCTCATGTCGATGGCGATGATCGTCGTGGCACCTGCGATGCGGGCGCCCTGGATGACGTTGAGGCCAACGCCGCCGCAGCCAAGCACGGCCACGGTGTCGCCGGGCTTGATGTCTGCGGTGTTGAGGGCAGCGCCGACACCGGTGAGGACGCCGCAGCCGATGAGGGCGGCGACGCGCATGTCGACGTCCTTGTCGATCTTCACGGCCGAGATGGCGGGAATGATGGAGACCTCGGCGAAGGTGCCGACGGCGGACATCTGGTAGAGCGGGGAGCCCTTGGAGGTTGCTCGGGTGGTGCCGTCGAGCATGGCGCCGATGCCGATGGCGTTGTTGGCGTTCTCGCACAGGTAGCCCTGCTCCTTCTTGCAGAAGAAGCAGTCGCCGCACTGGGGAACCCAGGAGATGATGATGTGGTCGCCGACCTCGAAGCCGGTGACGCCTTCGCCGATTTCCTCAACGACGCCAGCGCCCTCGTGGCCGAGGATGGTGCCCGGCGGCAGGGCGATGGTGCCGTTGACGACCGAGAGGTCGGAATGGCACACGCCGGAGGCGGACATGCGGATCTTCAGCTCACCGGCGTGCGGAGCTTCGACCT
>JAYUDU010000477.1:0-3495 GCA_043739605.1 Acidimicrobiales bacterium
CTTGCACACCTCGGTGGCGACGAGGTCAGCATCCTTGGACAGGAGCATGGCCCCGAGCAGCGACTCCTCCGCCTGCAGGTTGTGCGGAGGAATGCGACCGGGCGAACCTTGCGGCGCCCCGTCGCCGGCGCGGTTGCGGCCACCGTCGTTGAAGTGGCCCCGACCGCCACCCACTCGGGAGGGGCTGGCACGCAGTTCGTCGGAGCTCATCACCATGGGCTTGTCATCCTGTGGGAACAGGCTGTGGACGGGCTAGGCCACAACCCTGGGGATGTTCCTGTGGACGGCTGGGGACGGCTGTGGACAGACGCCCGCTGCATCAGTCAGTTGTACCGCGCCCCTGTGACAACGACGCCGCAACCGCTTGACGCACCTGGTGGTGACCGAGCGCCCGATACGCCTCGAACTGCTGATGATCAAACAGCTGGTCGCCGGTGCTCACGTCGGGAAAGTCCGCCGTGGCCTCCGCATAGGCCCGCACCGCCCACGGGAGATCGGCCGTCAGCGCCGTCTCGACGATGACGATGCGGCCGCGGGTGCCGTCTGGGTACGCGATCGACCCCAGCACCGCGCCGTGAGCTGCCAGTCGGCCGGCGCCGACGAGCGGATCCGCGCTCGTCGCCGCGTCTGGCGATGGCCCGGCCCGCAGCGGCGTCAGATCCACCTGCACCTCGACGCCGAGCTCCGCACGGGCGAGGGCGAAGGCTTGGCCGAGCGTCGTGAAGCGGTCGGCCCCGTCGCCGGCGGCGCTCAGACACCACACCTCGGTGCAGCCGCGGCGCAACAGCTCGACGAGACCGAGGTTCTCCCAGTGCCCCCCGTCCGACACGTAGATGTACCGTGCGGTGCTCTTGAACCGGCCGATGAGCTCTGCCAGGAACCACGGCCACCCGGGTCGTCCCCGCCAACGCGCCGCTGGCGACGACGCCGCGAGGCGCTGAACGATGCGGGGGTTGGGGAGCCAGATGCCAAGGCGGATGTCGAGCAGCGCCAGCAGCCGACCAAGCGAACCGCGGGTCTGCGCGCCCATGCCCGGCGATACCGCGGCGCCACTGATGGCGGTCGCCGCGACCAGGGTCACGTCCTGCGCTCTGCGGCGGGGCAGGATCCGCTCGAGGTCGAGGGTGGCCACGTAGCCGACCTCGGGACCGCCCACCTCGGTCGAGGAGAACGTGAAGGTTGCCGCCTTGCGGCCGGGTGGGGCGAAGCCCTCCTCTGTGACGTTCGCGGCCGCGCACACCACGATCTGGGGGCCGGCGTCGGTGGCCGCCGAGCTGGGCGGCACCCGCAGTGGATGGGCACCCGCTTGCGCCGGCCATGCCCGTGGCGCTTCGGTCACTCCCGGCACCACGGATGCCAGCGGATCTCCCTCTGGGCATGGCAGCGGCGGACGTTCTGCGGTGCGGAACTCGCTCAGCTTGAGGGCGCCAGCCCAGTAGTCGACCGGCCCAGCCGTGCCATCGGTCCGGCGCTGCACCGCGTAGCCGTCGTTCAGGCGGGCCTTGTAGAACGGATGCAGCGACCACGCGTGGGCGTCGACGAGCAGGCCGAACGCAACCAGCGCTGCCACCACGATGAGCCATCGAACGGCGTCGGGCGGCCCAGACCTCCCGACACCGAAGCCGACCAGCGTGCCGCTTGGACCGTTGGCCGCGCCGTACGCCGCCTGCTGCACCAGCGCGATCAGCGCAAGCGGCGGCAGGACGATCGCGGGCAGGAGCGGGGCGAGGACCCGCCGACGCGCGAACGCGGCCCGGCGCGCCCACGTGAGCGCGGCAGAGCCTGCGGCCGCAGCAACGCCGAGGAGGTAGGGGACGGCTTCGAGCCCGGTGCCGTCGGCCGCGGCCGGCGCGGTGACGCTTGCGCTGCCGGCATGCACGGTCGGATGGGTGGCGGCGAACGTGGGCACCAGCCCGAGCACGGGCAAGAGGTAGCGGATGCCGAGGGGAACGAGCAGCGTCGGGACAACGACGAGCGCAGTTGCGGCGATCGAGGCGCGCCCCACGACCTCCACGGC
This sequence comes from Acidimicrobiales bacterium, assembly GCA_043739605.1. Taxonomy (GTDB): domain Bacteria; phylum Actinomycetota; class Acidimicrobiia; order Acidimicrobiales; family JAUJNH01; genus JAYUDU01. The sequence goes on from JAYUDU010000477.1 coordinate 2,018, forward strand.
GCGACGCACCGGCGTGACCATCGGCCGGCCCAGCACGCGCACCAGGTACGCCGCCCACGCGAGCCCAGCCAGCACTCCGCCGCCGAGCACCGCCGGGTGATCTAAGCGCAGCGACGCTCTCCTCACGCCGACGAGGCTCGTTGCGGTGGGGCCGAGGCGCAGGTCGGGGTGGACCCAGCCCGCAATCCAGCCGAGCGGGTGGGCCACCGCGAAGCCGAGCGCGGCGAGCAGGACCGCGTTGACGAAGATGCCGTTGACGAGGCGTACGAGCGCCTTGATGGCCACCCTGCTGGTCGGGGCGATCGTGGCGGAGTGGTGTCGGAACGCCGACTCCTCCGGCGACCCTTGGGTCCATGGCGTCGGACAGCGACGCTCGGCGGGGTCTGCCGCTGGCGGCATGTCCTTCGGCATGGGCTTGGGCGGACCGTTCGCCACCGCGTGACCGGCGGCGATGTACGAGCCGCCAGATACCGCGGTGAGGTAGGCCGCCCTGGCCAGGATGCCTGCCTCGCGCAGCGCTTGCAGTCCGCCGAGGCAGAACGACGCCGACCGCACGCCGCCCCCGGAGCACGACACGCCGATGCGACCGGCCGTCGGCGCCCACTGTGCCGCCCGCGCCGCCGCGCCGGGGTCGTCGCCGACGCTGCCGGTCCGCTGCGTCATCAGCCTGTCGTGGCCAGTCCGTCGCCGGTGATCGGGATGACCGGGCCAAGGAACCGCGGCGAACGCCCGGTCGCCGCCTCGACGAACGACTTCACCCGGGCCGGGATCTCCCGCAGCGACGCCTGGCGGCCCTTCATCCCATACGGGCGCAGGTCGGCGACGACGCCATGGGCGTCGAGCCCCGCTTGGATTGCCAGCCACGTGGCCCGTGCGAGGTGAAATCGTTGGGTGACGACGAGGACGGTGGACACCGCAAACACCTGCCGCGCCCGCACCATGCTGTCCCAGGTGTTGAGACCGGCATGGTCGCAGAAGATGTCGTTCTCCGGTACGCCGGCCCGCATCGCCGCCGCCTTCATGGCGTTGACCTCGTCGTAGTCCACGCGGTGGTGGTCGCCCGACAACAGGAGCTTGTCGACCTTGCCAGCCTTGTACAGCGCGACCCCGGTGGCGACGCGGTCGTCGAGCATCCCGCTGAGCGTGCCGTCCGGGTGCACGAGGGCGCCAAGGACGAGCGCAGCCTGGGCGTGAGGCGCCGACCCGAGCGTCACCTGGCGTGCCCCGCCGGCCCGCACGATCACGACGTTCGTCGCGACGACCGACCCGATGGCAAGGCCCCCGAACGTCACCGCAGCCACGGCCACGCGGCGCCGCCACGACCACGGTCGCTGCGAACGCTTCACCGCGCCGATCCTGCCAGGATCTCGGTCGCCAGGTCGCCGTCGCCATGCTCAGCACAGCACGGCACGCCAAGCGTCACTCCATGGGGGTGCTCGGGATCGATCCCCCGCCGGGACCGACGCCCCCGACGCCGC
>JAYUDU010000478.1:0-3492 GCA_043739605.1 Acidimicrobiales bacterium
CCGATCTAGCACCGTCGCGGCGTCGAACCCGTGCTGGATGACGACCGTGGAGCCGGCGATGAACGGGTACGCAGACCACGCCCACTGGGCCGAGTGGTAGTACGGACCGCACAGCAGGGTGGCGGCTGGGGAGTCCGGCCCGCCGACCGGATACCGCATGATCATGCAGAATCCCTTGGCTGCGGTGAGGACCCCGTCGAGCGGGCCGCCGACCGCGCCGCTGCGCACGCCCTTGGGCCTGCCGGTGGTGCCCGATGTGTAGAACATGACGTGGCCGAGGCCGAGGTCTTCTGGCTCGGTCGCGGGCGCGGCGGCGAGCAGCTCTTCCCATGCGTGCCAGCCGTCCGGGCGCTGCGGTGCGCCCTGCGGGTCGATGACGGCGATGACGGGCAGCGGCCCGTCTCCGCGCTCGGGGTGTGTGAGCGCGGCCTGCGCGAGGTCGAGGTAGCGGACGTCGACGATGAGGATCGAGGCACCGGAATCCTTGATGATGTAGGCGACCTCCTCCGCCGCGAGGTGCCAGTTGATCGGGACGATCACGAGCGACGATTGCGTGCAGACGCTCTGGATCTCGTAGACCTCGCGCCGGTTGCCGGACAGCAGGGCGATGCGGTCGCCCGGCGCCGCTTCAAGCCCTCGCATGGCGTGGATGCCGCGGTCGACCCGGTCGTTCACCTCGGCCCAGGTCGTCGACCCGTCGTCATCGATGAGCGCAACGCGCTCCGGCATCGTTTCGGCGTGGCCTCGCAGCAGCGTTGACATGTGTAGGTGTCCCCCCGGATCACTCGTGTAGGTGATGAGACCGTAGACGCGGCGGCGCCCCCCGTCTTGGCCGGCGTTCAGGATCCATGCGAGGAACAGAGATGAACTACTATTCTGGTCGATGGAGACCTTTCCCCTCACCGATGCGAAGGCCCGGCTCTCGGAGATCGCCGACGAGGTCGCCCGCACCCACGAGCGTGTGCAGATCACGAAGAACGGTCGGTCGTACGTTGTGCTTCTGGCGGCCGAAGACCTCGAGTCGCTCGAGGCGACGATCGAGCTGCTCGCGGATGCGGCCGGGATGGAACGGGTGTCGCGCGCCCAGAAGGACATCGCCGCAGGCGACTTCGTGACTGGTGACGAGATGCAGCAGCTGATGGCTGCACGGCGAGCAGGCGAGCGTGCAGTATGACCGGTACGCGCTGATCCTCGCTCCTGCCGCTCGCCGGGCGTTGACCGACGGGCTACCGGCCGGCGCAGCCTTTGCTGCATGGGAGTTCATCTCGGGGGCTCTCGTCGCAGCACCGCGCCGCGTTGGAGCACCCCTTCGTGCGCCGTTCGAGGGCCACTGGCGGGCGCGGCGCGGCGAGTACCGCGTGCGCTACCTCATCGACGACGCGACCCGAACCGTCCGGGTGCTCGACATCGACCACCGCCGAGACGCCTACCGCAGCTGAGGCGCTCGGGGCTTGCGGGCGTTCCGCCGCCGCCGCCGCCGTCGTCGTCGGTGGAGCTGACGCCCGACCCGGACATGCGTCCTCGCGAAGACAACAAGCAACGACGGCGTGATGACTCCGGCGTCGGGGACCTCCCTCGTGGTGACGCAGGTGTCGTTCACTCCTGCAGCGCGATCGGTGCAACCTCCACCGTTCCCGCATGGTCCCCGTGAACCTCCACCGATCGAGGGCCAGAACATCACGCGATCGGTGGAGCCTCGGCGCAACCCTGCTCGAACGGTGGAGCTTGCCCGGCTGAACACGCGCCTGGTGTCCTGAGTTGGGGATGCGTTGGACATGTCGGGTGAGGCTGTCGAGGGTCTCGTCGGCGGCCTTGTGCCAGACGTACGGGCGGGGTTGTCGTCCAGTCGGCGACCAAGGTCCGGATGGATGTGGTTCAGAGGTCGGGAACGCTTCGGTGGGCGCTGCGGTGAGCACATCGTGATGAGCCCCGCGAATCATCGCTCGACGAGGTTCATCCATGAGCTGTAGGTCGGAGTGAAGTGGAAGCTGAAGCGGGGAAGTTTGACGAGCCAGCGGTGCACGGCCGGGCTCGTGTGCGCCGAGACGTTGCCGAGCACGACATGCACATCCAGGTCAGGGTGCCGTCACCCGAGCGTCAGAGCGGCCGGCTCACGGCGGGATTCGGCCGCGGCACGTCGGCCAGCGGGGATGGTGATGCGGGCTTCGGCGACGGTCTTGGTCTGGTGGTCGTAGCGACACCGGGCGGCGTAGTTGGCGAGGCTCGTCGCTCCGCCGAGGCTGCGAGGGATGCGGTGGTCGCCTTCCAGGTGGAGCGTCGAGCCGCAGTCGACGCAGCGAGGCGACGGCTCAAGCGCAGCGATGTGGACCACCTCGGGGAAGTCGCGCTGGTCGAAGGTGACGTCTTGGACGGCGACGCCCTTGGCCACCACGACGGTGGCAAGGGTTCCGAGCAGCTCGTCGAGCCGGGCCACGGACACTCGTCCGACGCCCGGCACGTCGATGGGTAGGTACATGCCGTGCTCCCTTCAGGAGCTCAGGACCCACCAGAATGTAGACCACAGACCCACCAGGTTGTGGAGATTCCAACCACCAGATTGTGGAGGAGTTGCCTCGGGTGAGCCGCCAGTGTGCTCGAACGGGTCGGCACGCGGGGCGGTTCTCGCTACGAGGTTGGCCAATCTCGGAGGCTCCGTTTCGTAGTACGATACCGTCATGTGGAGGTGCATCCGTCGGCTCGGCGGCACGACGTCGCAGACGCCGACACCCTTCACGCAGCAACACGGTCGCTCGTCGAGGAGCACATCGGGGACGAACCCGAAGCCCGGATCGTGCCGGCAACCTCCTGGAACTCGTCGTGTTGCTGACCGTCGAGGGCGACGCCCTCATCATCCACGCCATGCCGTTGCGCCGCCGCTACAGGAGACTGCTCGAACGATGACCCGTACCTACGGACACACGGCGTCGGGTGCGCCGATCACGGACGCGCTCGTTGAAGCACTCGCTGACGAAGCAGCGCAGGGCTACGACGTCGATGAACTCATCGCCCGGCGGGCAGTGCCGGGTCGGCCTCGGCTCGGGGTGGAGCGGTCAACTGTGGAGTCCGTTCGGCTCGACCCGGCGCTGAAGGCGGACCTCGTCCAGAGGGCTGCCGATGACGGCGTGCCCGTCTCCGAGGTCATCCGCGAGGCCCTGCGACGTCACCTGGCGGCTCGCTGATCGCGAGGCGTGCTGCGCATGGTCGGTGGCCCCGCAGGCGGTCAAAGTGGCACGCCGCGCCGACCTGGCCGATTCCCCCAACTTTGAGCCTTGGGCACCAAGGGGGCCTATTCGCGGGAAAGATTCGCTTATCTTTCGATGCGCCCTCAGCCCGCCGCCGCATGGGCGTGGAGGACGTCGACGACGGCGGCGGTGACGCGGATGGCGCAGGGGATGTGGAGGAACTCGTTGGGGCCGTGGGCGTTGGACTTGGGGCCGAGGACGCCGGTGATGACGAACTCGGCCTCGGGGAACGCCGCCCCGAGCATGCCCA
>JAYUDU010000479.1:0-8862 GCA_043739605.1 Acidimicrobiales bacterium
TTCGGTGCGCCTTGGCTCGAAACCTCGGCCATTCGGCGTCGATGAAGCACAGGATCGGCTCGACCGAGATGGCCGCCGCGTGGGGGCCGAGCGCGGCGCGGACCGCCTCGACCTGGCGGGCCATGCCGTGCACAGCCTCGGTTCGCTTGCGGCCACCGACGTAGAGGTCAGTCTGGGGTCGGAAGATCGGGCCTGTCGTTCGCACTTCGACGGCTCCCTTCCAGCGCTTGGCGTCGATCACCGCCACACCCCACGGGGCGACGGCGATGTGGTCGATGTTGGCCCGGGACCCGGGGATGCGGCGGTCGTGCAGCGCTCGAACGCCGCCAAGGCCGTCCAAGAGGTGGGCCAGCTGGCGCTCGCCCATTGCGCCGACGGCCCACGCTGTGGTGCTCTGCGTCTCCGCGGCCGCGATGACCTTCGGCGTGAGGCCCGTGGCGATGCGGCCGAGGATCGGTCGGCGCTCCACCACGTCGGCCCGCCATGTCGCATCGGCGGCCAGACGACGATCGTTCTCCGCCCGCTCCCTCCCGGCCCGACGTTCGTACTCTCGCTGCGCCGACGCTCCCCCGGTTCCGAGGTCCGGGTCGCGCCTGGGAGTCGGGTGCCAGGGCTCGACGACGATCGGCGCCGGGTCTCCGGCGGCAGGTGACGGGCCGGGTGCAGCTACGGGACGGCGCCCGAGCAGGCTGTCGAATGCCGAATGGCCACCGCCATCGCGGACCCGACCTGTCCAGGCCGCACCGTCGAACCAGCGCTCGACGTACCGGCCGTGCGGATCAGCCTCCCAGCGCCCGGGCACCGTGGGCGCTGGCGTCGCCTTGACCTGCGCGGCTCGGGCGCTGTTCGTCGGCGCGGCGTCGGGAGACACCCACGTACTTGAGATGCGAGCCCAGCCGAAGAGGTGGGCCACCGTTTCGTCGCTCAGGATCCGGGGCCACGCCCACAGCCACGAGACCAGCCGGTGGCCGGGGAGCACGATGACGCCGTGCGGCGGCTCGATGAGCTGCACCTCGGCGCCGACGATGGCCAGCACCGGGGTCGCCAGCACGGGGACCTGCGCCGCCGCACTCAGCCGCCTGGCCACGAGCTCGGCCTCGGCCCGGCTCCGCTCGAGGTGGTCGGTCGGATGGCCACGGACGTACAGCCGGCCACCTTCGCACCACACGCTGGCGCCGCCGGAGCCGTCGTGGTGCTTGGTGTTGACGACGAACACGCCGCCGGGCGTGAAGACCAGGTGGTCGATGTCGGCGCCGCCCGCGCCGACGGGCACGCTGTGGAGCACCCGGCCGCCGTAGGGAACAAGCGAGTCGAGCGCCTGCCCCACCGCCATCTCGCCGATCGCACCCTGTTGCCACGGCCGCAGTTCGCCGGCGCTCGCGCCCGCAGCCCGGAGCGCGTCGGCCTTGCGGCCCGGGCCAGCGCCGGGCCGGTTCCAGGCCACATCGAACGCCCGTGGGTGCACCACCTGCGCCTCCTTCGCCGCGGGCGGCGGCAAGGGGTTGCGGGCCAGGTGGGCGCCGACGATCGAGCGGAGCTCCAAGAGGTCAACGCCGGGCTCGGGGTGCTCGACGCCAGTGTCCGGATCGCACCAGCCGAGCGTGCGACCGTCGGCGCCATCTACGTAGAGGCGCCGCTTCCCGTACCGCTGCCAGAGCCGCACCTGGACGGCGTTCCCCTCCCCTTGAACCATGGAACCATTCGAGCAGTCGCCGGGCTCCCACGCCATGGGTCGATCGGCCCCGGCTCGATGGCACGGCATCGCCACTGGACGCGTCGATCGGGCTTGAGCAGAACCGCACCGTGGCGGCGCGGTTCTGCTCAAGCCGGTAGGTCCTCGACCCGCCTACCAGACCCGTCAGGCGACGTCGAAGCGATCGAGGTTCATGACCTTGACCCACGCCTTGACGAAGTCACCGACGAACTTCTCCTTACCGTCGTCGCAGCCGTAGACCTCGGCGACGGCTCGCAGCTGCGAGTTCGAGCTGAACACGAGGTCGGCGGCGGTGGCCGTCCACGTCGAGCCCGACACGGCGGTGCCGTCGTAGACGTTCTCCGACGAGGCGGACGTCTTCCACTCCGTGCCCATCGCCAACAGGTTGACGAAGAACTCGTTGTTCAACGTGCCAGGCGTGGTGGTCAGCACCCCCGCAGACGAGCCGCCGACATTGGCGTCGAGGGCTCGAAGGCCACCGACCAGCACCGTCATCTCCGGCGCCGTCAGGGTCAGCAGGGTGGCCCGGTCCAGGAGGCGCTTCTCGCCCGGCAGCTTGTCGCCGGCTGGCGCGAAGTTGCGGAACCCGTCGAACATCGGCTCGAGGACAGCGAAGGACTCGACGTCGGTCTGCTCCTGCGAGGCGTCGGTGCGCCCCGGGGTGAACGGCACGCTGACCCCGCCCGCCTTCTCGACCGCAGCGCAGCCGCCGAGGACGATGAGGTCGGCCAAGGAGATCTTCGCCCCGCCGGCGCCGTTGAAGTCGGCCTGCACCTGCGACAACACGCCGAGCACCTTGGCCAGCTCGGCCGGCTCGTTCACCGCCCAGTCCTTCTGCGGTGCGAGGCGGATGCGCGCCCCGTTGGCGCCGCCGCGCTTGTCGGTGCCGCGGAAGGTGGCGGCCGACGCCCATGCGGTCTTCACCAGCTGGGAGACAGACAGGCCCGAGGCCAGCAGCTTCGCCTTGAGGGCGGTGATGTCAGCGTCGCCGATGACCGTGCCAGTAGCGGCGGGGACCGGGTCCTGCCAGATCTGCGGCTCCGCCGGCACCAGCGAGCCGAGGTAGCGCGAGATCGGGCCCATGTCGCGGTGGGTCAGCTTGAACCACGCCTTGGCGAACGCCATCCCGAGCTCGTCGGGGTGCTCGTAGAAGCGCCGGCAGATGGGCTCGTAGATCGGGTCGAACCGCAGCGCGAGGTCCGTCGTCGCCATGATCGGAGCATGGCGCTTCGACGGGTCGTGAGCGTCGGGCACCTTGTCCTTGGCGGCGGCGTCCGTCGGCGTCCACTGCTGGGCGCCGGCGGGGCTGTGCGTCAGCTCCCAGTCGTACCCGAACAGGTTCTCGAGGTAGCCGTTGTCCCACTTGATGGGGTCGTTGGCCCACGCGCCCTCAAGCCCGCTGGTGATCGTGTCGACGCCCTTGCCGGTGCCGAACGAACTGGCCCAGCCGAGCCCGTTGGCGTGCACCGGGCACCCCTCCGGCTCGGATCCAACGAGGTCCGCGTCGCCGGCGCCGTGGCACTTGCCGAAGGTGTGGCCGCCGATGATGAGCGCCGCCGTCTCTTCGTCGTTCATCGCCATGCGGGCGAAGGTCTCACGGATGTCACGGGCGGATGCCAGCGGGTCAGGGTTGCCGTTGGGGCCCTCGGGGTTGACGTAGATGAGGCCCATCTGCACGGCGCCGAGCGACTCTCCGAGCTCGCGGTCACCGCTGTAGCGCTCGTCGCCGAGCCAGGTGTCCTCGGTGCCCCAGAAGATCTCATCGGGTTCCCACACGTCGACGCGGCCACCGCCGAAGCCGAAGCTCGGCAGACCCATGTCCTCGATGGCAGTGGTGCCGGCGAAGATGATGAGGTCGCCCCAGGAGAGCTTCTTGCCGTACTTCTGCTTCACCGGCCACAGGAGGCGGCGGGCCTTGTCGAGGTTGGCGTTGTCGGGCCAGCTGTTGAGCGGGGCGAAGCGCTGGGTGCCGCTGCCGCCGCCGCCGCGACCATCGGCGATGCGGTAGGTGCCCGCGGCGTGCCATGCCATCCGAATGAAGAACGGTCCGTAGTGGCCATAGTCGGCAGGCCACCAGTCCTGCGACGTCGTCATCACCTGGATGACATCCTGCTTCAGGGCGTCGAGGTCGAGGGTCTTGAACTCGGCTGCATAGTCGAAGTCCTCGCCCATCGGATTGCCGGAGGGGGCGTGCTGGTGCAGGACCGACAGGTCCAGCTGGTTGGGCCACCAGTCCTGGTTGGTCCGGGGCCGGCCGGGGGCGGGCTCAGGGGCGGGGATGACTGGGTTCTCGCTGTCAGACATGACGGTCGTGATCTTCTTTCGTTGCTTCGGGTTGCAGGGCTTGGGTGTGATGGCTCGGTGGGGCGTGGTGCAGGCAGTCGGGGCATCGGCCCCAGTAGATGACCTCAGCCTCGTCGACCTCGAAGCCAGAGTCGTCGGCGGCCGTCAGGCACGGTGTGTACCCCACGGCGCAGTCGACATCGAGCATCCGATTGCAGGATCGGCAGATGAGGTGGTGGTGGTTGTCGCCGACGCGGTTCTCGTAGCGAGCCGACGACCCGGCGGGCTGGATCCGCCGCAGCAGGCCCCGCTCGGTCAAGGTCCCCAGCACGTCGTACACGGTCTGGCGGGAGATCGCTCCGAGGTCCGCCCGCACGACGACGTGCAGGTCGTCGGCCGTGCTGTGCGGACGTCCGTCGACCGCGGCGAGGACCGCGAGCCGCTGCGCGGTCACGTGCAGCCCGTGCCGCCGGAGCAGCGCAGTCGGGGTCGCTGTGGGCACATCGAGCACCCTAGGCCAAAGTCTGGAGTAAGTCCAGAACATTTTGAGATCGCGGCCGATTGCCTTCGACTTCTTGTCCATCGACCTGCACCTTGTCGTAGGCGAGCCTTCGGTTCTCTACGCTCGCCCAACGGTTCCGGCAAGTCGACAGCGACGAACACGCTGCTGCCGTCCACCGATCAACGGCGTACCGGCCGCGCTGACGTCCCCGTGTCGGTCCGGCGTACGCTGAAGGTATGAAGCGGCGCATCACCGTGAACCTTGACGAGGACATCGTCCGGCTGCTCCACGAGATGCCCGGTTCAGCCTCAGGCGCGGTCAACGACGCGATGCGCGCGCGTGTCGACGAGATCGCGCACCGACGGGCGCTCACGGCTTGGATCGAAGCGCTCGATTCCGAGCACGGTGCAGCGACCGTGCGGCAAGCGGCGGAGGTCTCCGCGTTCCTCGACGACGCGTTCGACGTCGATCCTGCTACACGCAGCGCGGCGCGCTCGGCGTGACCCTCGGCGTCGTCCTCGACGCCGGCGCGTTCGATGTCCTTGCCACTCCGGCAGGCGCATCGCTCCGCTCTCTCCTCGCGCAGACGGCCGCACGCGGCGGGTTGGTGACCGTCGCTGCGGTGACGCTCGCTGAGGTCGCGCGGGGCGCTGCCCGCACCCGTTGGGTGCAGGCAGCGGTCGCGCGAACATCCTTTGGCGCGCGCATCGTCGTCGTGCCAACCGATGAACGCCTCGCGTATCTCGCCGCCTCGATCCTCCACACGTGCGGCCGAGGCTCCGAGCACATCGCCGATGCGCACGTGGTCGCCGTCGCGGCGCGATTCGACGTGGCCGTCGTCGCGACCACCGACCCGGACGACATCGCAGCACTCTCGGTCGCGGTCCCTGGGACGCGCGTCCTCACCCGTCGCCCCTGAAACCCCCCTATGCCGAGGCGTCCGCCTTCGACGCGAGGTAGTCGTCGCGCAGTTGGCGCTTGAGGAACTTGCCGTTGGCGTTACGCGGGAGGAGGTCGGTGCGCAAGATCACTGTCGACGGCACCTTGTGCGCGGCGATGAGCGTTTCGAGGTGGGCGGTCAGATCGGTGACCTCGAACGCATCGAGGTCGCTCACCACGACCGCCACTGCGACGGCCTCGCCGAGGCGTTCGTCGGGGATGGCGAACACCGCCGCCTCGACCACGCCGGGGTAGGTGTACACGGCCGCTTCGACCTCGGGGCACGACACGTTCTCGCCGCCCCGCAGCACCATGTCCTTGGCCCGGTCGACGATGAACACGAAGCCGTCCTCGTCGATGCGGGCGATGTCGCCGGTGTGGAACCAGCCGTCGCGGATGGCCTCTGCGGTCGCGTCCGGCCGGTTCAGATATCCCTTGATGACGTTGGGGCCGCGCACGCACAGCTCGCCGCGCGCTTGGGGATCGGCGAGCACGTCATTGCCTTCCTCGTCCACCAGCTTCGCCTCCAGCGTCGGCACCACCGGCCCGCATGACGCGGGCTTCGCCAGGTAGAAGCGGGCACCGTTGGCGGTGACGATGCCGCACGTCTCCGTTAGCCCGTAGCCCGTGCCCGGTGCACCCTTGGGGAGCGCCTTGTCGATCTTGGCCACGAGGTCGGGCGGCACCGGCGCGCCGCCGCCGGCCAGGCCGAGCAGGGTCGAGGTGTCGCGCTTGGCGAAGTCTGGGTGGGCGAGGATCTCGCGGCTCATCGTCGGCACGCCGGAGAAGTTGGTGACGCCCTCGCGCTCGATCAGCTCGAGGGCACGGCCTGCGTCCCACTTGCGGGTGAGGACGATCGTTCCACCGCCGAGGGTCGCGGGGTGCAGCAGGCAGTTGCAGGCGGTGACGTGGAACAGCGGTGTCGGCGCCATGAACACCGCGGGTCCCGCCGGAGCTACCGGCGGCGTGGGAGCGACGCCCAGCGCGGCGGCGTCCTTGGCCGCCGCCCGCGCCCCGACCTGCGCCCAGAACACGAGGTGCAAGATGTTGTGCACGCACCCGCGATGGGTCAGCTGGGCCCCCTTGGGGAAGCCGGTCGTCCCCGAGGTGTAGAAGATCGTGGCGTCGTCGTCAGGGTCGATCTCCGCGTCGGGCAGCGCGGCGGGAGCCGCGGCCGACACGACGACATCGGTCCAGCGCGAGGCGTCGGCGGGAAGCGGGCGGCCGGAGCGGACCGAGATCACGTGCATCGGCGCGGTGGCCCGCAGGCCATCGAGCACCGGCAGCGCCCGCTCGAGTCGCTCGTCGTCTGCGATCAGGACTTTCGGCCGCGAGTCGCTGAGGGCGTATTCCATCTCGGGTGTCGTCCACCACGCGTTCATGCCGACGACGGCGGCCCCAACCGCGAGCGTGGCCCAGTAGCCGACGACCCATTCCGGGTAGTTGCGCATGGCGAGCGCGACGCGGTCGCCTCGGCCGATGCCGTGGGTGTCGCGCAGCAGGTGGGCGAGCGCCCGGACCTGGGCGGCGATCTCGTCGTAGGCGTATCGCTCGTCCTCGTAGACGACGTAGGAGCGGTCGCCGAACGTGCCGACGGCGGTCTCCCACACCGTGCGCATCGACGGCATCGCACTTGAGAACACCCGCATCGGGATGCCGCCCACCTCGGCCTCCTCGAGCGCGAATGCCCCGCCGGGAGCGGTCAGCTCGGCCCAAGCCTCGTGAAGGTGTGCGATGGCGGAGTCGGTCACGGCCGGGATCGTACGGCGCTTCGCGCCAAGTCATCGCGCCGTGCGTAGGGTGCCCCCATGACCCCGAACGAGCTCATCGCCATCGCGTGCCCGAAGATCCGTGACCTCGGCTGGGGCTACTACTTCACGCCGGAGACGTCCGCGGCGGGCGCGGCCATCGGTCTTGACGCGTTCCGCTTCTACTTCTTGGGCCGCGGCGGTGTCCTCGGCGACGTCGAGTCGCAGGTGGTCGCGGCTGCGTTCGGCTACTTCAACCCCGGAGTGGTGGCAGACATGTGGACGTCCGGCCAGGAGAAGACGACCCTCACCCCCCGCCAGTGCGGTGCCGCCTACCTCGAATGTGCAGCCGTGCACGGGCGCCAGCACTTCGCGACGATCGACGGCCTTGAGGCGTTCAACGCCGCGGCGGAGGCCGTCATGGCCGCAGCAGACCCGACGGCACTGATGCTCTACGCGGCTGCCGCCGCAGAGCCTCTCGCGGACGACGTTCCGGGCCGGGCGATGCAGTTGGTGAGTCACCTCCGCGAGCTGCGAGGCAGCGCGCACCTGCTGGCCGTGCGGGCGGTCGGCCTCAGCGCCCCCCTCGCCCATGCCATCAGCCGCCCCAACGACCTTGAGATGTTCGGCTGGACCGCTGACGCCGTCGGTGCACCCACCGACGAGCAGCGGGCCGCTCTGGTCGAGGCGGAGCTCATGACCGACCGCCTCGTGCTTGGCGCCTACGCCGCGCTTGACGATGCCCAAGGCGATGCACTGCTCGCCGGTCTGGCCGCCATCGAGAAGGCCGCCGCCGGCTGACCGCAAGCACCGCCCGTTGTGGCCGGGGCGCGGGGTTTGCGCGCGGAGCGTGCCATTAGGTGCCGCCGCCACCTAGCCTGGCCTTGTGCTCGTCGAACACGCATCGCGCCTTGCCGGACACTCGAGCGCAACGGCGCTGGTCGAAGGTGATGTCCGCGTCACCTACGGCGAGCTCAGCGACCGCATCCTGCGCACCGCTGCGGGCCTTCGGGCCAAGAAGCTGGGGCCGGGTGCACTCGTCGCGGTCATGGCCTCACCTTCGGTCGATGGCGTCGTCGCCTACCTCGGCGTCCAGGCCGCCGGCCTAGTGCCGGTCATGCTGTCGCCCCGTTCGCCGCTCGCAGAGCACCAGCGCCGCTTCGACGAGATCGACCCTGCGCTCGTGGTCCTCGGCTGTGGCACAGCGCTCGACCTCCCCATCGGCACCGCGCTGGCCCGGCCCGCCGGATCGGCCGCAACCGACGGGGAGATCCTTGATGGCGCCGCCGCCAAGCCAGCCCGAATGCAGGACGACGACCCCGCCGTCGTGCTCTACACGAGCGGCGTCGGCGGCCTCCCCAAGCCCGTCGTGCTCACCTACGGCAACCTTGCCTCCACCAGCGCCGGCCTCATCAACGGGCCAGGATCCGGCCTCGACTCCAGCACCGTCGCCTTCGCGGGCCTGCCGCTGGCCCACGTCTTCGGGCTCAACAGCCTCGTCGGCACCGTGCTCGCCGCCGGCGGCAAGCTCATCCTCCACGACGGCTTCGACCCCGCCGAGGTGGCAGAGCTGATCGCCCGCTACCGCGTCACCGCCCTCAGCGCGGTGCCGTTGCAATGGAAGGGTCTCGCCGCGCTCGGCGATCCAGAGCTGTTCGCCACCGTGACCAGGGCTA
>JAYUDU010000480.1:0-8847 GCA_043739605.1 Acidimicrobiales bacterium
GGGCTCAGGTCGAGGCCCGCGGCCTTCCAATGGGCAACCGCGGCGCAGGTGTCCAGCACCTCTGCGTGCCCGATGGCCTCGGCGACGGTGCGGAACCCGAGCGCGCCAAGATGCTCGCGCACCTCCTCTGCGATGTACTCGAAGAACGTCTCGACGAACTCCGGCTTGCCGCTGAAACGCTTGCGAAGCACGGGGTTCTGAGTGGCGACCCCGACCGGGCAGGTGTCGAGGTGGCAGACGCGCATCATCACGCAGCCGGACACCACCAGCGGCGCAGTCGCAAACCCGAACTCCTCAGCCCCCAGCAGCGCGGCGATCATGACATCACGGCCAGTCTTCATCTGGCCGTCCACCTGCACGACGATGCGGTCGCGAAGGCCGTTGAGCAGAAGCGTCTGCTGGGTCTCGGCCAGCCCCAGCTCCCACGGACCACCGGCGTGCTTCAACGAGGTCAGCGGCGACGCGGCCGTGCCACCGTCGTGGCCAGAGATGAGCACGACATCGGCCTTGGCCTTGGACACGCCGGCGGCAACCGTGCCGACGCCGGCCTCCGCCACCAGCTTCACGTGGATGCGGGCCGCGGGGTTGGCGTTCTTCAGATCGTGGATGAGCTGCTTCAGGTCCTCGATGGAGTAGATGTCGTGATGAGGTGGCGGCGAGATGAGACCGACGCCCGGCGTCGAATGCCGGGTCTTGGCGATCGATGGCGACACCTTCGGACCAGGTAGCTGACCTCCCTCACCAGGCTTGGCCCCTTGCGCCATCTTGATCTGGAGATCGTCGGCGTTTGTGAGGTAGTTGGAGGTGACGCCAAAGCGCCCCGACGCCACCTGCTTGATGGCAGAACGACGCAGATCGCCGTTGGCATCCGGGGTGAAGCGGTCCTCGTCCTCGCCTCCCTCCCCGGTGTTCGACTTGCCGCCGATGCGGTTCATGGCGATCGCCAACGTGGAGTGGGCCTCGATGGAAATGGACCCGTAGCTCATCGCGCCGGTGGAGAAGCGCTTGATGATGTCGGCGGCGGGCTCCACCTCGTCAAGCGGCACGACGGCGCGGCCGCTCTTCATCTCGAACAGGCCACGCAAGGTCGCGAGGCGCTTGGCCTGGTCGTCAACGAGCTTGGTGTACTCCTTGAAGACCTCGTACCGCTTGGTCCGGGTGGCGTGCTGGAGCTTGAAGACCGTCTCCGGATTGAACAGGTGCACCTCCCCCTCGCGACGCCACTGGTACTCGCCGCCTGCCCACAGCTCTCGGTACGCGGCCCGCTCCGGACGGTTGAGGTGGGCGAAGCGGTGACGGATCGCCACCTCCTCGGCAAGCACATCGAGCCCAACGCCGCCGAGGCGAGAGGTGATACCGGTCAAGTACTCGGCGACGATGTCGTGGCCAAGACCGATGGCCTCGAAGATCTGGCCGCCGGTGTAGCTGGCCACGGTGGACACGCCCATCTTGGACATGACCTTCAGCACGCCCTTGGACGCCGCCTTCACGTAGTTCTTTGCCGCCTTGCGTTCTGCGATGCCGGTGATGATCCCGGCCCGGATCATGTCGGCGATCGTCCCAAGTGCGAGGTACGGGTTGACGGCCGCAGCACCGAACCCGATGAGCAGGGCCATGTGGTGCACCTCCCGCGCGTCGCCCGCTTCGACGACCAGGCCAACGCGGGTGCGGGTCTTCTCTCTGATGAGGTGATGGTGCACGGCCGCCGTCAACAGCAGCGACGGGATGGGCGCCAGCTCTGCGGTTGCGTGCCGGTCCGAGAGGACGATGATCTTGGCGCCATCGACGATGGCCGCCGACACCTCGGCTCGAATGCGTTCGAGGGCAACCCGCATGCCGTCGCCGCCCTCATCGACCGGGTACAGCCCGTCGACTGCGAACGTGCGCAGGCCGGGGTGCTCGGCATCGTCGTTGATGTAGAGCAGCTTGGCCAGCTCGTCGTTGGTGAGCACCGGATACGGCAGCACCACCTGGCGGCAGTTGGCGGGCGACGCCACGAGCAGATTGCCCTCCGGCCCGATTGCGGTCTTCAACGAGGTGACGAGCTCTTCGCGAATGGCGTCGAGTGGCGGGTTGGTGACCTGCGCGAACAGCTGCTGGAAGTAGTCGAAGAGCAAGCGAGGCCGGTCGGAGAGCGCGGCGATCGGGGTGTCGGTACCCATGGAACCAAGCGGCTCACCACCGGTTCTGGCCATCGGGGCAAGGATGACCTTGCACTCCTCAGACGTGTAGCCGAAGGTGCGTTGTTGGGTGACCAGCGAGCCGTGCTGGGGGACGAGGTAGTCGCGCGCCGGCAGGTCATCGAGGTGAACGAGCCCAGCGTGGAGCCAGTCGGTGTAGGGGTGCTGTGCCGCCAGCGTCGATTTGATCTCATCATCCTCGATGATGCGACCCAAAGCGGTGTCAACGAGGAACATCTTCCCCGGCTGCAGGCGCCCCTTTCTGACGATGGTGGTCGGGTCGATGTCGAGGACGCCGACCTCTGACGCCATGACGACGAGGCCATCGTTGGTCACCCAATAGCGGCTCGGGCGGAGGCCGTTGCGGTCGAGCACGGCGCCGACGACGGTCCCATCGGTGAATGCGACAGACGCCGGGCCATCCCATGGCTCCATGATCGAGGCGTGGAACTCATAGAACGCCCGCTTGTCTGGTGGCATGGAGGCGTGGTTCTCCCACGCCTCTGGGATCATCATCAGGACGGCGTGGGGCAATTGACGCCCGCCGAGGTGCAGCAGCTCAAGCACCTCATCGAAGCGACAGGTGTCCGATGACCCTGGTGTGCAGATGGGGAAGGCGCGGTCGAGGCCGGGGATGAGGTCGCTCTCTAGCAACGCTTCACGGGCCCGCATCCAGTTCTCGTTTCCGGTGACGGTGTTGATCTCGCCGTTGTGGGCGACGAACCGGTAGGGGTGGGCGAGCGGCCACGACGGGAAGGTGTTGGTCGAGAACCGCGAGTGGACGAGAGCGATGGCGCTCTCGATGCGGTCGTCCGTGAGATCGGTGAAGAACTCCTGCAGCTGCCCGGAGATGAGCATGCCCTTGTAGATGAGCGTGCGGGCGGACAGCGACGGGAAGTACACGGGCTCGAATCCGTCGAAGCGCACCTCGTGCTCGGCACGCTTGCGGGCGACGAAGCACCGCCGGTCGAGGTCGATGCCCGCCTCACCATCGGGGCCGCTGACGAAGAGCATGCGGAAGACCGGCATGGCGTCGCGCGCCATCTGCCCGATCATCGAGTCGTCGAAGGGCACATCCCGCCACCCGAGCACCGTCAATCCTTCGGCCGCCATGACCTTCTCGACGGCGGTCGCAGCATCGGCGGTGACCTCGCCATCGGCGTCGCGAGGCAAAAAGGCGATGCCCGCGGCGTACTCGTGGGCGGCCGGGAGGTCGAAGCCAGCGACTGCTCGCAGGAATCGGTCAGGGACCTGGATGAGGATGCCGGCGCCGTCGCCGACGTTTGACTCTGCGTTGGTCGCACCCCGGTGATCGAGGTTGCACAACGTGCCAAGGCCGAGCTGGACGAGGCGGTGGCTTCCTCGGCCGTGCATGTCGGCGACGAACCCGACGCCGCAGGCGTCGTGCTCGAAGCGCGGGTCGTACAAGCCCTCAGCTGCGGGGGTCATCGCGAGTCGTCCTCGTAGGTTCGTCGGGCCCGCCCACGAACGTGGGCGGATCAGCGGAGCACGGACGAGACGACGTTGGCCATCCGGCGGAAAGGACATCGTACTCGCGAGTGCGCCCAGCCACGCAAAGCGCGTCCAGTTGAAACTACTCCTCACAGAACTTCTTCTGATGGTAGTTTCATCCCACTGTCCCGGGAGCCACCGCGACGACGGCGCTCATCGCGGTCTCGCGCACCAAGGTCACAGCCAAGGTTCGCTCGCTGGGACCAGAGTATCTGGTCGCGGCGTGGTGAGCTACCGGGTGACGGCGTCAGCGAGGTCGTGGGGGCCTGAGGCCGGGTAGCCCTTCGCGTCGCGGATGGCTGCGCCCCAGGGGGCGAGGAGAGCGACGAGGCGGTCGAGGTCGTCGCCGAGGGCCTCGATGAACGGGCGGCACTGGCGGTCGGTCGCCGCCTCGATGGCCTCGCGGGCGGCGGCACCGTGCTCGGTCAGGGTGCCGTCGGCCATCCAGCCGGTGGCGACGAGGTCGGCCTCAGCTGCATCGAACTGGGCGTCGCTCCAGCTGCGAGTGCGGGAGTACGACCGCGCCGGGAGGCCCCACGATAGCTCGGAGACGAGGCCGATCTCGGTGGCGGTCAGGCCGGCAGACGTCCACGCTGCGGTGTGGGCGTCGCCGCGGTACTCGCGGAGCAGGTCGGCGAGGCGCCACGCGTCGCCCATCGGCGTGCCGGGCAGGCCGAGCGACAACAGGCCGGCGTAGAGCGGACGACCCTCTGGCCGAAGCGGTGCGACGGCGCGTGCGAGCAGATCGGTCGCCTCAGCGAGACCCTCGGGCTCGGCGCCAAGGATGCGCTCCAGCTGGGCGACGGCACCATCGGTGCGGGCCTGGCAGATGGTCGCTGCGTCGGTCAGCTTCCAGCCCAGGTCGACCAGCATCACGACGATCTCTGGGTTGAAGACCCCGAACGCTGCGGCGATCAGCTGCCCCGGCACCTGGCCCATGACCGAACCACGGCTGCAGAAGTACGCCGGCCCGTCTGGCGCTGCGACGCCACCGAACTCGCCGACGCTGGGCGAGAAGCCGAGCGCCTCGTAGTTCTTGTGGCACTCCGGCGAGAAGTACACCTGGCCGGCAAACGGCTCGAGAGCGCTTGCGAGCCCACGGGCTCGCGTGGTGACGTCAGCGTCGGTGAGCATGAGTGATTCCCCCCGGGGATCGGCGCCCCGCCAGCCGGAGCAGAGAGAGCATGGCATCCCGCAGCGCAGTTAGGGTGACAGTCGTGTCAGTCGGGGGAGAACCACACGCACCAGAGCTTCGCTATGAGGTCGACGGCCACGTCGGCGTCATCACGATCGACCGGCCGGAGGCGCGCAACGCGCTCACCCATCGGACGTATGCGCTGCTCGAGGACGCAGTCCGCACGTCGAGCGCCCGTTGCCTCGTCATCACCGGAGCAGACCCTGCCTTCTGCTCCGGAGACGACGTGCGCCAGGTGATGGCTGCGGCCGGCGAGAAGGTGGCGACCGCGCTCCGTGCCGCGCCGGCCCTCACGCCCGCCGCCGACGCCCTGCTGTGCACCGACATCCCGCTCATCGCCGCGGTGAACGGCGCCGCGGTCGGCTGGGGCATGGAGCTTGCACTGATGGCCGACATCCGGGTGGCCAGCGAGAAGGCCCGCTTCGGCGAGCTGTTCGTCAAGCGAGGGTTGTGCTCCGACGTCGCTGGCCTCGGGCGTCTGGCCCAGCTCGTCGGCCGCGAAGCTGCGGCCGAGCTGCTGTTCACCGGCCGCATCATCACCGCACCCGAAGCGCTGGCGCTGCGGCTCGTTTCGCGCGTGGTGCCCCACGAGGCGCTGCTCCCCACGGCGATGGACCTCGCCCACCAGATCGCCGCCAACCCGCCGCTCGCGGTGCGCAAGCTCAAGGCCGGGTTGCGCCGTGCCCTCGACCCCGACTGGGCCGACCTCGGCAGCTGGGTCAGTGCCAGCCTCGGCGAGCTGTTCCGCACCGACGACCACAAGGAAGGGGTCGCGTCGTTCCTCGAGAAGCGCGACCCCGTCTACGTCGGCCACTGAGACCTGTACCGAACCAAGGAACGAACGAGAGACCCATGGACTTCGACATCCCCGCCGACATCGCCGC
Organism: Acidimicrobiales bacterium; assembly: GCA_043739605.1. Taxonomy (GTDB): domain Bacteria; phylum Actinomycetota; class Acidimicrobiia; order Acidimicrobiales; family JAUJNH01; genus JAYUDU01. Next base: position 5,772 of record JAYUDU010000480.1, read on the forward strand.
CTACCTCGATGTGCTCGATGACTTCATCGAGACCACCATCAAGCCGCTGCAGGCCAAGGACGACAACGAGCGCTTCTTCGACCACCGCCGCGAGGACGCCCGCACCGACTGGGACCGCGGCGGGCTACCCAACGCCGAGTGGGAGGCGCTGCTCCGCGAGATGCGTCGCCTGGCCGACCAGGCTGGCCATCTGCGCTACCCGCTGTCCAAGGAGTTCGGCGGCCAGGACGGCACCAACCTCGGCATGGCCATCATCCGCGAGCACCTGGCCCGCAAGGGCCTCGGCCTCCACAACGACCTGCAGAACGAGTCGTCGATCGTGGGCAACAACGTTGGCCTCCTCCTCATGATCGCCCACGGCACCCCCGAGCAAAAGGAGATCTGGATCGACGACCTCGCCGAGGGCCGCACCGGATTCGCCTTCGGCATCACCGAACCAGACCACGGCTCCGACGCCACGCACATGGAGACGACCGCGGTGCGCGATGGTGACGAGTGGGTCATCAATGGCGAGAAGACCTGGAACACTGGCATCCACTCCGCCCCGTACGACCTGATCTTCGCCCGCACCAGCGGCAAGGCCGGCGACGGCATGGGCATCACCGCCTTTCTCGTCCCCACCAACGCTCCTGGCTTCGAGGTCCTCGAGTTCTTGTGGACGTTCAACATGCCGACCGACCACGCCCACATCCGGCTCACCGAGGTGCGCGTGCCCGACACCGCCATCTTCGGCGGCGAAGGCCGTGGCCTCGGCGTCGTCCAGCACTTCTTCAACGAGAACCGCATCCGCCAGGCCGCATCCAGCCTCGGCGCTGCGCAGTTCTGCATCGACGAGTCGGTGAAGTACGCCATGGAGCGCAAGCCGTTTGGCAAGGCCCTGGCCACCAACCAGGGCATCCAGTTCCCGCTGGTCGAGCTGCAAGCCCAGGCCGAGATGCTGCGAGCCCTCATCCACAAGACTGCGTGGCAGATGGACACCTACGGAGCATTCACCGTGTCCGACAAGGTCTCGATGTGCAACTACATCGCCAACCGCTTGTGCTGTGATGCTGCCGATCGGGCCATGCAGGTGCATGGTGGCATGGGATATTCACGACACAAGCCGTTTGAGCACATCTACCGCCACCACCGCCGCTACCGCATCACCGAAGGTGCAGAAGAGATCCAGATGCGACGCGTGGCCGGCTACATGTTCGGGTTCATGGGTCAGCAAGCGCCCAAGGGCGTCGAGGCCACCGCCGGGGTCTCCAGTCGTGGCTGATCCAGGCGATCCGTTCCATCGTTCCATCGAGGTCATCACCGCCACCGACGACGAGATCCGTGCGCACCTCGCGGCAGCCGAGCTGCCGCCGCTGCTGGGCGCCCTGGCCTACGCCACCGGCGACATGGGTCTCCTGCGGCCAGAGCTGCGCCCCGATCCGCTCACCCAGGCACTCCCCCAGGGCGGGCTCAACGAAGACCAGCAGGCGGCCATTCGCCAGCTGGCGTTCGACGCCATCGTCGCGTTCCGTGATGGCGGCAGCGTGACCGCGGCACCACCATCGGACGACGATGTCCTCGCCATCATGGAGCACACCGTGTACGGCGAGGCCATGGGGCCCTACCTGCCGTTGCTCGAAGAGGAGCTCGCCCACCGCGGCGCCGACCCCCGCGCTCCGGGCTGGCGCCTCGAGGAGACGGTTCCGACTCGCCACCTCGATGTCGTCGTGATCGGGGCCGGCATGAGCGGCATCCTGGCCGGCCACCGCCTCGACCAGGCGGGAGTGCCGTACACCATCCTGGAGAAGAACCCCGATGTCGGCGGCACGTGGCTGGAGAACACCTACCCCGGTTGCCGGGTCGACAACCCGAACCACAACTACAGTTACTCGTTCGCTCAGCGCCACGATTGGCCGTTCCACTTCTCGACTGCCGACGTGCTGCGCGACTACTTCGCCACCTGTGCCGATGCCTTCGGCGTCCGCGAGCACGTCCGGTTCGGTGTCGAGGTCACCTCGTGTACCTGGTCCGAGGAGGACCAGCGCTGGACCGTCCGGTACCGCCACGCCGGTCAGCCCGACGCGCCGCTCGAGGCCATCACAGCTGCCGCCGTCATCTCGGCCGTCGGCCAGCTCAACCGGCCGCTGTACCCGAACATCGACGGCCGCGACGACTTCGTCGGCGAGAGCTTCCACTCAGCCCGCTGGGACCACACGATCGACCTCGCCGGCAAGCGGGTCGGCGTCATCGGCACCGGAGCGTCCGCGGTGCAGTTCGTGCCGGAGATCGCGCCGACCGTCGGATCCATGACCGTGTTCCAGCGGACTCCTCCGTGGCTGGGGCCGACCGAGGAGTATCACGCCGCGGTTCCTGAGGGGCTGCGCTGGTTGTACATGCACATCCCGAGCTACAGCGAGTGGAACCGGTTCTGGATCTTCTGGCGGATGGGTGACGGTGCGCTCGATGCCGTCCGGGTGGATCCCGACTACGTCTCGGCGGACGGAGGCGCCGTCTCGGAGACCAACGAGATCGGCCGCATGCTGCTCTCGATGATGATGGAGCTGAGCTTCGAAGGCCGCCCCGACCTCTTCGAGAAGTGCCTGCCCAGCTATCCCGTCGGCGCCAAGCGGATGCTTCGCGACAACGGCTCATGGCCCGGCGCGCTGATGCGCGACAACGTCACCCTCGAGACGACCGGCATCGAGCGGATCACACCGACCGGAGTCCGCCTGGTCGATGGCACCGAGATCGCGTTCGACGTGCTCATCTACGGCACCGGCTTCCAAGCATCGAAATTTCTCACCCCGATGACCGTGACCGGCCGGGGCGGCGTCGACCTGCACGAGCAATGGGCAGGCGAACCTCGCGCCTATCTGGGCGTAGCCATCCCATCGTTCCCGAACTTCTTCTGCCTGTATGGGCCCAACACGAACATCGTCATCAACGGCAGCATCATCTACTTCTCGGAATGTGCGACCCGCTATGTGCTCGGATGCTTGCAGATGCTGGCCCAGTCCGGTGCCGGTTCGATGGAGGTCCGCCGCGACGTCCACGACACGTTCAACGTCGCCGTGGATGCCCAGAACGCGCTGATGGC
>JAYUDU010000481.1:0-3483 GCA_043739605.1 Acidimicrobiales bacterium
GCGAGCCCGTACGCCTCCATTCCGTAGGCGAGGCCGTACGACACCATCTTCGCCTTCGCCCGCTGAGCCGGAGTGACCTCGGAGACGTCGACGTGGAACACCCTCGCCGCGGTGGTGGTGTGGATGTCGGTGCCGTTGACGAACGCTTCGACCAGACCGGGGTCCTGCGACAGGTGGGCGATGACCCGCAGCTCGATCTGGTTGTAGTCGGCGACCAGCATCGACCACCCCTCCTCCGGCAGGAACGCCCGACGGAACTGCCGGCCTTCCTCGCTGCGAACGGGGATGTTGTGGAGGTTTGGGTCTTCGGAGCTGAGGCGACCGGTCCGGGCGACGGTCTGGCTGAACGTTGCATGGATGCGCCCGTCGGGCTGCACCGCGTTGAGGAAGGCGTCGCCGTACGTCGAGCGGAGCTTCTCGACCTCGCGGTAGCGGAGCAGCTCCTCGACGATGGCGTGCTGATCGCGGATCTTCTCGAGGCTCTGGGCGTCGGTCGAGAAGCCGGTCTTGGTCTTCTTCGACGGCGTGAGGCCAAGCTCATCGAACAGGACCGTGCGCAACTGCGGCGTCGAGTTGACGGTGAACGGGTGGCCTGCGAGCTCTTGGATCGTCGCCTCGCGGGTGCGGACCTCGGCGGTGAGCCGATCGATGAGCTCGCGCAGGTACAGCACGTCGACCCGCACCCCGACGGCCTCCATCTTGGCCAATACCCGCGTCAGCGGCAGCTCGATGGTGCGGTAGAGGTCGGCCAGGCCACGCACCTCCATGGCCGCGGTGAGGGGCGCCACGAGCAGCGCACATGCTGCGGCGCGCCTCGCCTCGTCCTCGCCTGGCGGCGTCGCGTTGGCGCCGAGGTCGAGCTCGCCGAGCGGGGCGGCGTCGGGCGATCGCACCTCGACGCCCGCCCACTTGGTGGCGACCTCTTCGAGGAGGTAGGTGTCCTTGGACGGGTCGAGGAGGTAGGCGGCGACGGCGGTGTCGAGCGCCAGCCCGGCCGCGTCCACCCCGACCCCGGCCAGCGACCGCAGGATCGGCTTGGCGTCGTGGGCGACGATGCGCACGCCACCGTGGCCGAGCAGCCCGCCGAGCGCGGCCAGCACCTGGGCATCGGCGAGCAGCTCGGTGCTCAGCCATAGCACCGGCGACGAGGCGTCGATCGGGACGCCGCCGATCGACGCAAGCGCAAGGGTGAGGAGGGGGCTGCGACCGTGCTTGCCATCCCAGGTGGCCGCGAGCGCAACGCCATCGGGTCCAGCGGCGTCAGCGATGGCCGCGGCGGCGGTGCGGGCGTCGATCGGGCAGATGACGTCGACCTCGAGAACCGAGCCATCTGGCGTGGAGTCTGGGCCGTCGAGCCCCACGCCCGGGCCCCCGAGTGCCTCTTGGAGACGGCCCCACAGGCCGGCGCCGAACTCAAGGAACGTGAACAGCTTCTTGACCTCGTCGATGTCGTAGCCGCCGATGCTGAGGGTGGAGACGTCGACGTCGAGCGGTACGTCGCGAACGAGCATCATCATCGAGACGTTCGAGCCGACCTGGATGGCCGCCCCCTCAAGGTTGGCCCGCAGCTTGGGGGTGAGCCCGGCCAGGTTGGCGTAGATGCCGGCGATTCCGCCGTGCTCGTTGATGAGCTTGGCCGCAGTCTTCTCGCCAACACCCGGCACGCCCGGCAGGTTGTCTGACGGGTCGCCCCGCAGCGCCGCGTATTGGGGGTACACCTCGGGGGTCACACCGGTGCGCTCCTTGATGCCGGCCTCGTCGTAGTTGGCGATGTCGGCGACGCCGCGACGGGTGTAGAGGACCCGGATGGCACCGAGCCCGGTCGCCTCGTCGGCGTCTGCGACCAGCTGGTAGCTGTCGCGGTCACCGGTGAGGACCAGCGTGGTGTCTCCGCGCTGGCGGGCCTGGGTGGCGAGCGTGGCGATGACGTCGTCGGCCTCGAAGCCTGGGGCCGTGACCAGCGGGATGGCGAGCACCTCGACGACCTGGCGGACGAGCCCGAACTGCTGGCGCAGGATGTCTGGCGTCTCTGACCGACCGGCCTTGTAGGTGTCGACCTGCACGTGACGGAACGTCGGCTGGGGCAGGTCCCACGCCACCACGAGGGCGTCTGGCTTGTGGTCCTTCATAGCGTTGATGAGCATGGAGGTGAACCCGAACACTGCGTTGGTGACCTGTCCAGAGGCGGTCGCCATGTCGGTCGGCAGCGCGTGGAACGCCCGATACGTAAGCGAGTTGCCGTCGACGAGCATCAGGGTTGCCATGCGGCGCTCGACTCTAGGGGTCTGCTCAGCAGCCGGTCGCGACGCGCAACGCTGTGCAGACGGCGTCCATCGGTCCGGGCCCAAGCGCGCAGATCCGCTCGACGAACGCCCATGGCGGAAGGGTACGCACGCCGTCCAGCGCGAGCGCGCACGCCTGGGGCATCCCATCGGCCTGGTCAAGGTGGACGTGCGTTGCGATGTGGCGTGCGGAGCGTGTTGCTGGCACGGCGATCCACCTGTCGAGCACGCCGAGGGCCGAGTCCCGTGTGAGGAGCAGATACGGCCGACGCTTCTCGTCGGGGCGTTCGACCCACCACACCTCGCCGCGTCGCGGTGGGCCCTTCACCATGGCTCCTCCTCGATGCTCGCCCACGCGTCGCGGAGCTCCCCCTCGGTCATCGGCGTGTCAGGAACCGCCGTGTAGGAGGCGATGATCTGGCGGTCGATCTCTGCTTCGATCTCGTCGTGCAGGTACGCCTCGATCGCTCGGCGAACCAGCTCGGAGCGCGACGTCCCGATCTCCTTCGCCTTGCGGTCAAGGTGCATGACAAGCTCGTCGGTCAGTTGGACGAGGGTCTGTGTGCGCGCCACGACCATATGATCCCACATGGTCACGATGTGCGGCCTTCTGCGAGCAAGACGAGCGGCAGGACCGGGCCGCAGCCGGCGTCGGCGAGGAGGCGGCCGCACTCTGCGAGCGTGAAGCCGCTGCGGACGGTGTCGTCGAGCAGCAAGACTGGGCCCGCAGGCAGAGCCCCCGCGGGCGTGCCCAGCTCGAACGCGCCGACCACGTTGCGGGCTGCGTGGGCGGCATTGGCCATCGCGGATTGCGGCGGTGCATCGGGGAGCACGCGAAGGAGGGCGTCGACCACCGTCAGGTTACCGATCGCTCCGACCTTGGCGGCCAGGCCAGCGAGCAGCAGCGGGTGGGTTCGGCTGGGCACCCATGTGACGAACCGTGGTCGCTGCGTCCAGTTCCAGCGGCGCAGCGTGGCGATAGCGGCGCGGACGAGTTCGTCCGGCGGATCGTCGACGTCGGGCCCGGCGAGCACCCTGCGCACGAGCGGGCCATGCCCGCCCACGGCGACGTCAGCGAGGGCGCGTCCCGGCGAGCACTGCTGCGCCGCCTGGATGCGACCCTTCGGTAGGCCGGCGCCGAGCGCGCTGGGCCACATGCGGCGCGGTTCGACAACGACCTCTGCCTGGCCGAGTGCGGCCT
>JAYUDU010000482.1:0-3468 GCA_043739605.1 Acidimicrobiales bacterium
CATCGTTCCCGACCTCCGCGCCGGCAAGGTCGTTGCGGTCGCGGCCCACGGCAACAGCCTGCGGGCCATGGTGAAGCAGCTTGAGGGCCTCTCCGAGGATGAGGTGGTCGCTCTCAACCTCGCGACGGGTGTGCCGCGCGTCTACGACCTCGACGACATCTCGCTTCGCCCGAGGGGGCCCGGCCACGACCTCGGCGATCCGGAGGAGCTCAGCCGCCGCGCAGCCGAGGTGGCGAACCAGGGCAAGAAGTAGCCCGGCTGCAAGGAGCCAGCCGTCCGGCGCGTTCAGGCCAGCCGTCCGGCGCGTTCAGGCCAGCCGCTCGTACAGCGCACGGTGAGCCGACGCCGCGGGGGACCACGCGTGCCCCGCGGCGAGGGCCCGACCAGCTGCGATGCGCGACGGGGAAGCCGAGGTGACGCCGAGCTCTGCGCATCGCGCCTCGACCTCGGCGCGGTAGGGGCGGTAGTCGAACAGCGTCTCGCCGCCCGCGATGACGAGTCGATGCGACGGGTGGGCCGCCGCGAACGCTGGCCATGCCTCGATGAGTCCGAGCGTGCCCTTGCGTGGTTCGATGCCGCCGACGGCGAGGACCTACGGCGCGCCGATCCGACGGCGCCAGGCGGCCCGGCCGTCGGCGTCGAGCGCCCCTGCGGCGAACCGGTCGGCATCGACGCCGTTTGGGATGATCGTGGCCTCGATCCCCCAGCCGGTGCACAGCTCGGCGGCCACGGCCGCGCTGACGCAGACGTGCGCCCGAGGCGCAACGATGGCGCGCTCGTGGCATGCCGGCGCTGGCGGTCCGTCACGTCGCCAACGTGAGAGGCGCGCGAGGTCCTGCTCGATGGAATCCTCCACCCACGGCACGAGGACGCGGTCGAGCACTGCGTCCAGCGCCCGCATGGTTGCCGCACCGGGAGCGGTCGTGTCTGCGAGCGCGTCGGCGGTGGCGGCGGCGTGGATGAGCGCCAATGAACAACCCCGGCTGTGGGCGGGGTTGCTTGTCGCCGCGGCGTCGCCCACGGCCGCAAGCCCGACCACGACAGGGTTGGCGGCGTTTGCGCGGGCGTAGCGACGGATGCGGTTCTTCATTCCCGTCATCGTCGCCACGCCCCGATCGCCTCGGCCCTGTTGGGGTCGACCCACTCGGCAAGCGAGGGGATTGCTGCCACCGCGGCATCGAACGCATCCCCGTTGGTCAGCCCTCTGAGGGGCGATCCTCTGGCAGCACGCCGAAGGTGACAGAGAAGGTGCCGTGATCTCCCGGAAACACCAGGCACGACCATCCATCGAAGCTTGCGCCGGCGGTGAACCCTCGTGACAGGCGCGGCCTCGCGGTGCCAGGAAGCAGGCGATAGAGCCGGGAGAGGTAGGAGATGCCGCGGTCGACGACACACAGCCTCGGGCCACATCCGTGCGCCTCGAGCCAGCCGGGGACCGCCGTGCGCCGACCCGACCCGTCGATGACCCGCGCGGCCGGGATCTCGGTCGATCGCCCCATCGGGTCGGTGGCCCGGACGCCGACGATGCGTGGCACGCCCGCCGCCGCATCGTCACGAAGCAGCATCCCGGTGACGGTCGTGCCGGGCCTGACCTCGACGAGCCGCTCGCGGCGCACCGCATCGCGCAGCGCCATCTCGATGGTCGAGCGGCGGGCGGCCGACGCGACGAGCCGAGCGTCGTGCAGGCCAGGGTCATCCGAGCGACCCTCCAGGAGTGGCGGCAGACCATCGAGCAGGCGGATGTCCTCGACGCCCGCGTGGTGCAACCGGTCGAGGACGTCGGGTGCCCGCTCGCTCAGCAGCTCGCGCAGGCCGGCGAGGAACACATGGCTGTGCGCCGCTTGGGGCGTGGCGCGGCGCACGGGCGTCGACCCCGAGGCAAGGGCATCTGCGGCGGCGCCGTCGAGTGGCTGTGCGATGTCGGCGTCGCGGTCGAGCACGAGCACCCCGATGCCCCGACGGGCCAAGAACAGGGCGACGCCCATTCCTGCAATGCTGCCGCCGGCGACGACAACCGGAGATGAGGCCTCGGTCACGCCGATGCCCACGCGTCGAGTCGATACGCGTCGGTACGCCGATCGCGCAGCACGCACATGCCGGCCCTGATGGCGTCCATCTCCGCCTGCACGTCGATGGTCGCGATCGCGACCCCGGCGCCAACGCCGGTCGCGGCGAGGATGTCGCCTCCGGGACCGACGACCTTGGCGTGACCACAGAAGTCGAGGGTGCCAAACGTGCCGGACTGGTTGCTCGCAACCCACACGATCTGGTTGTCCATCGCTCGGGCGACATCGAACCGATCGAACCGCTGCGTCCACCGATCGTCCTCCAGCGTGGCAGCCCGGTTGGTGCGCGAGACCGGCCACGCCGACATGCAGGCGATGATCTCGGCTCCGTCGAGGGCGAGGGTTCGGGACGACTCTGCGAAGCCCTTGTCCCAGCAGATCTGCATCCCCATCCGGCCCACTGGCGTGTCGAACGCGCGCAGGTCAGACCCGGCCAGATACGACGACCCCTCGCCGAGCGGCTGGTGGACCTTGCGATAGACGGCAAGCACCTCACCCTGTGCCACGCAGGCGCCTGCGTTGTAGCGCCCGTCGTCGGCTGCTTCGCAGAACCCGGCGGTGATCGTGAGGTGATCGCCAGCCATCGGCGTCGTACTCGGCATGTGGCACACGGGCCTTGCCCGGCGTCCATCGAGCGCGCACAGCCTCGTCAAGCGATTCGATGTGGATGCCGACCGCGGTCACGCGACAACCGCCAGGGTCGATCACCTGTCCGGATTCTTGATCGTGACCGATCCCGTGGCGCTCACGCCGTGGCGCGTACGCTCCAGGGTCGTGCCGGGCCAAACCACGCAGGCCGTTGCGTCGGCGAACGGCGAGGAGCCCCGCCGCCTCACGCCCCAGGGCGAAGACCGCAAGGCAGAGTTGCTCGCCCACGCGGAGGCGTTGTTCACGGCCCGCGGGTACGCGGCGACGCGCATGGCGGACATCGCCGAGGCGGCTGGGGTCACCAAAGGGCTCTTCTACTGGTACTTCGCCAGCAAGGAGGCGCTGTTCTCCGAGATCATCAAAGACGTCGGCCTTCGCCTCCGACACGCGCAGGTCGCCGCGCTGGCCGGTATCGATGACCCACTTGAGCAGCTCTACGTGGGCACGGTCGCCTCCGTCGTGTTCATCGGCGAGAACGCGCGGCTCTACGACCTGCTCACTCAGATGTCGAGTCGGACGCAGTTCACGCCCGACCGCCGCAGGTCGGCGAGCCTGCACGCTCGCGACACTGCTGGCCTCATCCGCGACGCCCAACGGCGGGGCAGCGCCCGCGCCGACGACGATCCGGTCATGCTCGCCCACGGAAACGCCGGGGTCGTCACTCAGATCGTCATGGCATGGGCGAACGGCGGCATCGAGCCCGACCTCCACGCCGCGGCCCACCTCGCGGCCCGCTACGTGGTGCGGGCTGTCG
>JAYUDU010000483.1:0-3448 GCA_043739605.1 Acidimicrobiales bacterium
CATCATCCCGCTCGACGTCGCCGTTGGCGACATCGTCGTGTACTCCAAGTACGGCGGCACCGAGATCACCGATGGCGGTGAGGATGTTCTCATCCTGACCAGCCGTGACGTGCTCGCCAAGATCGCGAAGTAGGGCTGCACATGGCCAAGCAGCTCAAGTTCGATGAGGCCGCCCGTCGCAGCCTCGAGGCCGGCGTCAACAAGCTGGCCGACGCCGTCAAGGTGACGATCGGCCCGCGTGGCCGCAACGTCGTCATCGAGAAGAAGTTCGGCGCCCCCACGATCACCAACGATGGCGTCACCATCGCCAAGGAGATCGAGCTCGAAGATGTCTTCGAGAACATGGGTGCCCAGCTGGTGAAGGAGGTAGCTACCAAGACCAACGACGTCGCTGGCGACGGAACCACCACCGCCACCGTGCTGGCCCAGGCGCTCGTCAAGGAGGGCCTCCGCAACGTGGCCGCCGGCGCAAGCCCGATGAGCCTGAAGAAGGGCATCGAGAAGGCCGTCGCGGCTGCTGTTGCCTCCATCAAGGAGCAGAGCCAGGAGATCGGCGACAAGAGCGAGATCGCTCAGGTTGCCACCATCTCCGCCGCAGACCCCAAGGTGGGCGAGGTCATCGCCGACGCCATCGACAAGGTCGGCAAGGACGGCGTCGTCACGGTCGAGGAGTCGAACACGTTCGGCCTCGAGCTGGACTTCACCGAGGGCATGCAGTTCGACAAGGGCTACCTGTCGCCGTACTTCGTGTCCGACGCCGAGCGTCAAGAAGCGGTCCTTGAAGACCCGTACATCCTGCTGGTCAACGGCAAGATCTCCGCAGTGCACGACTTCGTGCCCGTGCTCGAGAAGGTCATCCAGTCCGGCAAGCAGCTGCTCGTCGTGGCCGAGGACGTCGACGGCGAGGCCCTCGCGGTGCTCGTGGTCAACAAGATCCGCGGCACGTTCAGTTCGGTCGCTGTCAAGGCCCCCGGGTTTGGCGAACGTCGCAAGTCGATGCTGCAGGACATGGCCATCCTCACCGGCGCCCAGGTCATCTCCGAGGAGGTTGGTCTCAAGCTCGAGAACGTCACCCTCGACCTGCTCGGCCGTGCTCGCAAGATCGTCATCACCAAGGACGACACCACCATCATCGAGGGTGGCGGTTCCGAGGAAGACGTCAAGGGTCGCATCGCGCAGATCAAGCGTGAGATCGACGACACCGACTCCGACTGGGACCGTGAGAAGCTCCAGGAGCGCCTCGCGAAGCTGGCCGGTGGCGTTGCCGTCGTCCGCGTCGGCGCAGCCACAGAGGTCGAGCTCAAAGAGAAGAAGCACCGCATCGAGGACGCCCTCTCGGCAACTCGTGCGGCCATCGAGGAAGGCGTGGTCGCCGGTGGCGGCACCGCCCTCGTCCGGGCCAAGGCTGCCGTCGAGGCTGCAGCGCGTGAGCTGACCGGCGATGAGGCCACTGGTGCCGAGATCGTCGCCAAGGCCCTCACGATGCCGCTCTTCTGGATCGCGACCAACGCGGGCCTCGAAGGCGCGGTCTACGTGCAGCAGGTCGAGCGTGAGACCGGTTCCATCGGCCTCAACGCCGCCACCGGTCAGATGGAGGACCTGCTCAAGGCAGGCGTCATCGACCCGGCCAAGGTGACTCGCTCTGCCCTGCAGAACGCGGCCTCGATCGCGGCGCTGCTTCTCACCACCGAAGCCCTCGTGGCCGACAAGCCGGAGCCCAAGGGCGCGGCTGGCGGCGGAGGCGGCGGCATGGGTGGCATGGGTGGCATGGGCGGCATGATGTAACCAGCCCTCGGGCTGGCTGCACTGCAGCAAACACTTGATGAAGGCCGGTCCGAGAGGGCCGGCCTTCATCGCGTCCGCGCACAAGTAGAGCTGGCGGTCCGCGAGAGTGGGGAGATGACAGACACCGCTGCTCCTACCAAGGTCGACTTCTGGTTCGACCCGCTCTGTCCGTGGGCGTGGCTCACGTCGCGATGGATGCTGGAGGTCGAGAAGGTGCGGCCCGTCGAGATCAGCTGGAACGTGATGAGCCTCGGCATCCTCAACTCCGGGAGGGACCTCCCCGAGCAGTACCAGGAGGCGATGAAGAAGTCGTTCGGCCCGGTGCGGGTGTGCATCGCCGCCCGCGCCCACACCGACGACCTGCTGCCGCTCTACACGGCGTTCGGGACGCGCATCCACGTCGAGAAGCTGGCGTCTGACGACCCGCTGCTCTTCAAGGGCGCGCTGGCCGAGGCGGCGCTGCCGGAAGAGCTGGCGGCGGCGGCGACCGACGAATCGCTCGACGAGGCCCTGTCCCTCGAGCACCACCGCGGCATGGACCCGGTCGGCATGGACGTCGGCACGCCCGTCATCCACGTCGACGGCAGCGCGTTCTTCGGCCCTGTGCTGTCGCGGGTGCCAACCGGCGAGGACGCCGGATCGGTGTGGGACGGCGCGAAGCTGCTGGCCGCGTACCCGTACTTCTACGAGCTGAAGCGCACGCGCACCGAGGGCCCCCAGCTGACATAGCTGCCTGAGCGGCGGGCCTGGTCGCTCTGGCTTGCATGGTCGTCCGCCGACCTTCTGGCACCAGGAACGTGGACATCATCGACGTTCGAGGGCGCACGGAGGCGGCGCGTCGGCCACTGCGTGAACGCACTCCCCGTCGCAACATCGCCGACCTTGGCGTCGACGTCGCTCACCTCTCACGATGGAGCTCTCACCAGCGTCACCCAAGGGGTCGGTGCAGGTGGCCGACATCACCATCCAGCGCGAGGCGGGGCCCTCCCCGCTCGACGCCAAGGTGACCCCCGCGCCGAGCGTGCCTGAGGCGCCGCTCGTCCCGCGCCTCGCCATCGGCGCCACCTCGCCGGCGGGGCGGCGTTCACGGCCGGGGACTGGAGTCGCGGTTCCGAGCTGCGTCGGATCATCGCGCTTGCGGCTCCTCACCTCCCGATCTCCAGGACTGCCCTGCGGTCGACGGCCTGAGGCGCCCCCGGCCGGTGCGTCGTCAGATGGTCTCTGGATCCACACCGGGGCAGCGGAGCTGCTTGGCGAGCGCATGGCTGCGGGCTCGGTCTGCGGCCGCTTGTGCCGCCGTGGATCTGGCCTGCGCGGCGATCTCCTCGGGTTGGAGGAACGGGCCGTCGAGCCCTTCGACCTTGAGTGACCAGCCGCCTTCGTTGGCGGCCATGTGGACACCCGTCAGCGCGCTCGTTCCACGCCTACGGTCGGCGACCTCGGCCCAAGCGCCGCTCCGCCGATCGAAGATCCGCAGGTCGCCGCTGGTGGTGCGGAACCCGATGTACTCCTGCACGCCGCGCGCAGCATATTCGGAGGGGAGGGATCGGACGTGGCGAGGGTCGAGCGGGTTCCGGTCGCCTGGCGAGATGATCTCGACCACGAACGGGAGCTCGACGCCATCGGTCGCGGGCGAGGAGAGACCTCCGCCCGCGGACCGATC
>JAYUDU010000484.1:0-3434 GCA_043739605.1 Acidimicrobiales bacterium
TGCTGGCGATGGCGCTCAACGACATCGGCGTGCCGGCCGAGAGCTTCACCGGCAGCCAGGCCGGCATCATCACCGACACCAGTCACCAGCGGGCGAAGATCCTCGAGATCAAGGCCGATCGCCTCCGCGCCAGCCTCGACGAGGGCAAGGTCGTGGTCGTCGCCGGCTTCCAAGGCGTATCGACGGCGAAGGACGTCACTACGCTTGGTCGCGGTGGTTCCGACACCACGGCTGTTGCCCTGGCCGCCGCCCTCAAGGCCGACCTGTGCCAGCTGTACACCGACGTGTCCGGCGTGTTCTCAGCCGACCCCCGGGTCGTCCCGAACGCCAAGCGCATCCCCCGCCTCGGCTGGGACGAGCTGCTGGAGATGTGCGCCGCCGGTTGCCCCAAGCCCGAGGTGCGCGCCGCAGAGTTCGCCCGCACCCACGAAGTGCCCTACGAGGTGCGGTCGTCGTTCACGTGGGAGCCCGGCACCTTGGTCGGCGCGTTCGGGCCAGAGTACGAAACCAGAGAAGGAGCCTCCGCCATGGAGCAGGCTGTCGTGTCCGCCGTCATCGCAGAGTCCAAGGAGGCGAAGATCACCGTCACCGGCGTTCCCGACCGCGTCGGCGTCGCCGGTTCGCTCTTCACCGCGCTCGCAGAGCGCGGCGTGAACGTCGACATGATCGTGCAGTCGACCTCGGTCGAGGGCGTCACCGACATCTCCTTCACCTGCCCGGCGGCGGATCATGCTGCGGCGCTCGGGGTCGCCACCGCGCTGCAGGCCGACATCGGCGCCACATCGGTGCTGGGCGACGACGCCATCGCCAAGGTGTCGATCATCGGCGCCGGCATGAAGACCAACCCCGGCGTCGCGGCGACGGTGTTTCGCACCCTGGCCGACGAGCGCATCAACATCGAGATGATCTCGACCTCACCGATCCGGATCAGCGTCGTCGTCCGAGAACCCGACACCGATCGGGCAGTCATCGCTCTCCACGCCGCCTTCGGCCTCGGCTGAGCCCGTGAACCAACCGCCGCAGCCGACGGGCATGGTCTACGCGCCGGGCGACGGCTGGTGGGCGCCGAAGGGCTTCACCCCTGACGGTCGCACGCTGGCGCCGATCGGCCGGCGTCTCGGCGGCATGCTGCTGGACGGGCTCGTCGTCGCGGTGCCGAGCCTGGTGCTGCTGGTCGTTGCCCTGGTCGCGATCATCGGCAGCGCCGCGTCAGACAACGAGTCCACCGGCGCGCCTGGCGTCGGGCTGTTCCTCTCCGCGTACGCGGTCATCTTTCTCATCAACATCGGCTACTTCTTCGTCGAAGCAGAGCTGCTGTACCGGCGCGGCGCCACGTGGGGCATGGGGTGGCTCGACCTCAAGGTGATCGACACCAAGACCGGCGGCCCGATCAGCAGGGGCAAGGCCTACGGCCGCACTGCGTTCGCACGGTTCATCAGCGGCCAGCTGTTCGGCTTCGGCTACTGGTACGCCCTCATGGACGACCGCCGTCGCACCGCCCACGACCTCGTCTGCGGCACCGTGGTGGTCGCCGCCAGCTGACGCTCAGGGCTTGCGGGGCGGGCGGGCGCTGAGGAGAGCTGTCGTGCCGTCGGGAAGGCGCACCTCGATGGCTGGGCCGTCGTCGAGCGTCCGGTGGCGGAAAGCGACGTTGAGCGTGGCCACCACGAGCCAGCCGGCCGCGTCGGGAGCCGCCACGACCAGTGCGCCACCCACGCCAACGGGGTTGAGGCGGAGCTCCAGGGCGAGCGTGTCGCGGTCGATGATGAGCATGGCCTCGACGCCGACCTTCTCGTAGAAGGGGATCTTGGCGTCGGTCTCATCACGGGGCGAGCGGATCTCGACGAGGAGGATGGTGCGGCCTTCGATGCCGCGATCGCTGACGTGCTCCGGTTCGGCGATCGCCACATCGGGGCCGCGGTAGCTTCGCCCATCCTTCCGCTCCGGGTCGTAGACACCGATCTCACCGAACAGTTCGAGGCCGCGGCCGTCGCAGGTGGGAGTCAGCACGTTGACCAGGCGCTTCTCGATGCGCTGGTGGCTGGGGGTTGGGAACGGCGTCATGTGTCTCACACCTTCCCACATCTCATCACGCTCTTCCATATCTCTATGACGTATCTCGTCATTGAGCCACTCAGGGGTCTCGACGAAGACGGTACGCACGTCGTCAGCGTACCGAGGGTGGCGGCGGCGGGCGGGCGGTGGAACGATGCAGGGCATGGCCGCTGCCCTGCCGACGCCCGACAAGCCCTGGGTCATGCGGACCTACTCCGGGCACTCCAGCGCCGCCGCGTCGAACGCCCTGTACCGAGCCAACCTGGCCAAGGGGCAGACGGGTCTGTCCATCGCCTTCGACCTGCCGACGCAGTGCGGCTACGACCCAGACGACTCAGCCTCGGTTGGAGAGGTCGGCAAAGTCGGCGTGCCCGTCAGTCACCTCGGCCACATGAGCACCCTGATGGACGGCATCGACCAGAGCGTGATGAACACGTCGATGACGATCAACGCCGTCGCCGCCTGGATGCTCGGCCTGTACGTCGCCAACGCCGAGAACGAGGGCGTCGACATCGCCCGTCTTGCCGGCACCACCCAGAACGACATCGTAAAGGAGTACCTCTCCCGCGGCACGTACATCTTCCCCCCGAAGCCGTCGCGTCGCTTGATCGTCGACACCGTCGCGTGGACCCTTCACAACACGCCGAAGTGGAACCCGATCAACGTGTGCAGCTACCACCTCCAAGAGGCCGGGGCCACGCCGACGCAGGAGCTCGCCTACGCGCTCGCCACCGCCGTCGCCGTGCTCGACGCGGTGCTCGAGTCGGGTCAGGTGACGAAGGAGGAGATGCCGGCGGTGGTTGGCCGCATCTCGTTCTTCTGCAACGCCGGCATCCGCTTCATCGAGGAGACCTGCAAGATGCGGGCCTTCACCCGCCTGTGGGACCGCATCACCGAGGAGCGCTACGGGGTCACCGACCCGAAGCTGCGCCGCTTCCGCTACGGCGTGCAGGTCAACAGCCTCGGCCTGACCGAGCAGCAGGCCGAGAACAACGTGCAGCGCATTGTGCTTGAGGCGCTCGGTGTGCTGCTGTCGCGCGACTCCCGGGCCCGCGCCCTGCAGCTGCCCGCATGGAACGAAGCCCTCGGCCTGCCTCGCCCGTGGGACCAGCAGTGGAGCCTGCGCATCCAACAGGTGCTGGCGTTCGAGTCGGACCTGCTCGAGTACGGCGACATCTTCGAGGGCTCGGTCGTGATCGAGGCGAAGGTCGCCGAGCTGTGCGAGGCCGCGATGGCAGAGCTGGACGACGTCCTCTCGCTCGGTGGCGCCTTCGAAGCCATCGACGTCATCAAGGCCCGCCTCGTCTCGAGCCAAGCCGAACGCACCCGCCGCATCGAGGTCTGCGGTGAGCGGGTTCGGCTCGGTCGTCCCGAACCTG
>JAYUDU010000485.1:0-20215 GCA_043739605.1 Acidimicrobiales bacterium
GGATTCTGACGGGTCGTCCTCCGTTCCGGGCGCCGACTGGTTGAGGTCGTCACCGATGGAGGAGATCTGCCGGTCGACGCCGTCCAGATCGATGGCGCCGGTCGATGCGGTCGTGGACGTGGCGCTGGCCCCGACGCCAGCCACGACCGCTCCGAGGGTGGTGCTCGTTGCGCCGCCGGGAGTAGGCGTTGTCGGCGCTGTCGGCGTCGTCGACACCTCGGCGGCGGTGGCCGGCACACTCCCCGCGGCAGTTCTATTGCCCCTGCACGCGGAAGCGCCAGCCGCGACGCACATCAGGCCGATGCCGGTCATGGCGGCGCGACGCGTTCGAGTGAGGGGCGGGGTGGCGGTCATCGACATCGAGACTCCTACAGGTGCTGACGGCAGGACTCCCCCATCGTGGAACCGACGGGCGAGCCTGCGATGTGCATCGTGTGAAGGAACGATGAGCGCCACGCAGCCCATCCCTGCTGTCAGCCCTTCACGGCCTCGATCTCGAGAGCGATCTTCACCTTGTCACCGACGAGCACCCCGCCCGCGTCGAGCGTCGCGTTCCAGGTGAGGCCGAAGTCCTTGCGCTCGATGGTGGTCTCGGCGGAGAACCCGGCGCGGGTGCCACCCCATGGGTCCTGGGCCACCCCGTTGAAGTCAAGGCTGAGGGTCACTGGTCGCGTGACCCCCTTGATCGTCAGCTCACCGACGAGGGCATGGTCAGAGCCCTTGGGTTGCACGCTCGTTGAGGTGAAGGTCATCGTCGGAAACGTCTCGACGTCGAAGAAGTCCCCCGACCTGAGGTGGGTGTCACGACCCGCATCGTGGGTGTCGACAGACGCCATCTGGAACGTGGCCTCGACAGACGAGGCGAGTGGGTCGTCTGCGATGGTGAGCACACCAGCGAAGTCGGCGAAGCGGCCGCGGGTCTTGCCGACCATGACGTGGCGAACGCTGAACTCCGCGCTGGAGTGCGAGGCGTCGATCGTCCACGTTCCTGCGGGGATCAAGCGTGCGGGTGCTGTTTCGGTGGTGCTCATGAGGGGCTCCTTCAGGTTCGGCGCCAGTGACGCCAGTAGTTGCGAGTGCAATTATCTCAACCGGTTGCGGACGCAACTTCATTCCCAGCGTGGGGAAGTACCAGACTTGCGGCGTGGCCACCCGCCAGAGACCTGCCAAGCCGACGACGGCAGATGCCGACCCCGTGCCGTGGCTCGACGCTGCCGAGATGCGCGCCTGGCGCGGCTTCCTCCTCGCCCACAGTCGCCTCGAACGCGTGCTGACCGACGACCTCCAGACGGACCACGGCGTGCAGCTCAGCGACCACGAGGTGCTCATCCACCTGTCGGAGGCACCCGGGGGGCGACTGCGCATGAGGGAGCTCGCCGACAAGCTCCTGATGAGTCGCAGCGGCCTCACCCGTCGCATCGACGGGATGGTGGCGGAGGAGCTGGTCGCACGGGTCCGGTGCAGCGGGGATGCGAGGGGCGTCGAGGCGAGCATCACCGCCGCGGGCCGCAACCTGCTCGCCCGCATCAGCCCATCCCACGTGGGCACGGCGCGTCGCCAGCTGGTCGACCGCTTCTCGCCTGGAGAGCTGCGCACGCTCGCAGGGCTCGTCGCTCGCATCGCACCAGAAGCATCCGGTGACGCGGCCGACGGCGACGGCACGTGCGGGGGCATGTCCGGCTGATTCGTCCCGCCGCCTCCTCGCACAACCATCACCAGCGGATCACCGGCCCACCACCACCGGAGCGGAGGATCCCTTCCATGCCCACAGCACCCATCACCACACCCCAGAGCGTCGCCAGCGCGGCGCGCCACACCGCCAGGGCGGCTCATTCGAGGTGGCGCGCCGCCGCGGCGACGATCGCGTCGACACGGCCGCCGGCGCGCTGAACACCCAGCTGGCCAAGCTCCAGTCGAAGGCCGATGCAGAAGGCAAAGCCAAGGAAGCCAAGGCCGGCCTCCACGCGTGACGCGCCCCGGCCCCGGTTCCGCTGGCTACCCAGCCTCGACCGGGTAGCCGGCGGCGGCCCACCCGTTGGTGCCGCCCGCAACGCTGATCGCCTCGATGCCAGCCTGGTCGACGAGGGCTGTGGCCGCGGTCATCGAACGCTTGCCAGCGGCGCAGATGACATAGAGGGGGCGGCCAGACGGCACGTCGCCGACACGGTCGGCGAGCTCGCTCAACGGCACGAGGACGACGTCTGGAAGATGGGTGGAGGTCCACTCGTCAAGTTCGCGAACGTCGAGCACGGTGAGCGGGGCGCCTGCATCGACCGCAGCGCTCCAGGCCGCGTGGAACTCGTCAAGGGGGATCTCGGTTGCTGCAACGGGCTCGCTCATGGCTGCAACCTTGTCATGCTCCATGACGCGCCAGCGTCACTGCGAACGTACAGCAGCCGATCATGGAGCCGACTACGGCGCCCCTGCCACAGCTCGACCTCGGTGGCCACGATGCGCCACCCGCCCCAGAACGGAGGCCTCGGCACGACGCCGGGGAACCGAGCCGCTGCCTTGGCAAGCTGGCCCTCTAGGTCGTCGCGGCGTGCAATCGGCTCGCTCTGTCGGCTGGCCCACGCACTGAGCTGGCTGCCGCGCGGCCGCCCGGCAAAGTATGCCTCTGCCTCCGGGTCGCTGACGGCTTCCGCGCGGCCACGGACGTGCACCTGGCGCTGGAGGACATCCCACCGGAACGTCGCCGACGCCTGGGGGCGGGCGGCAAGCTCACGACTCTTGCGGCTGGCCAGATTGGTGTACAGCACGAGGCCACCTCCGTCGATGGCCCGACACAGCACCGTCCGCGTCGACGGAGCGCCATCCGCATCGACGGTGGCGACGACCATGGCGGTCGGCTCGCGTTCGCCGGCCGCGGTTGCGTCGGCGAGCCACCAACGCAGTGCGGCGAGCGGGTCGCTCGGAGTGTCAACCTCACGGAGCTCGCCGGCGGTGTACTCGTTGCGGGCGCCGAGGAAGAACGCGTCGCTCATGCGGGCGACGCTACGTGGCCGAGGTCATGAGAGCAGGCCCAGCTCCGCAGCTCTGGTGAGCGCGCCGTGGCGACTCTGGACACCGAGCTTGGTGTACACGTGAGCGAGGTGGGTCTTGACTGTCGGCTCCGCGATGAACAGCGCCCTGGCGATCTGCTTGTTCGAGTGGCCCTGAGCGAGGAGCTTCAGGACCTCACGCTCCTTCGCCGTCAGGCCGGCTGTTGGCTCGTCGGCATCGACCGCCGAGTCGAGCGACGGTGACCCGATACCAGATCCGAGTCCGGCGCCAACCACGCGTTCGCCTGAACCGATGCGGCGGAGTGCGGTGCCAAGCTCGTCCGCGGGTGCCGATGCCAGCACGAGGCCGTCGGCCCCCGCCGCGAACAGTGCAGCCACCTCGACCGACGTCGCCCGCGCCACGAGCACCAGGATCTTCGGCGCGATCGCCTCGCTCTTCGCCGTCCGAACGAATCCGGGGCTCAGTCCATCGATCGGCGAACCGACGACCACCAACGACGGGCCGTGGGCCCGGATCATGAGCAGTGCTTCGGTTGCCTTGGCCGCCTCGGCCACGACCGTCACGCCGGCGCCAGACAAGACCCCCCGCAAGCCAAGGCGAACCAGCGGCCATCGATCGACGACCACAGACGTCCGATTCTCGTCTGCGACCATCACTGGCCGATCGTAAGGCCAGTCGGACGGATCCGGCGACCATCCCATTCGACCCAATCGTGAGCGTTCGATGGGTCGCGCGACCCACCGAGGTGACCTGACTAGTCCGTTGGGCTCATGTCGACATGAGCCGAAGTGTCCGAAATCTCATCCGGATGGGGGATCGTCTTCTGCGCGCCAACAGCAGAGGATGCTCCCATGACCATCGAGCGGGCCCACGCGACGAACCCCGCGGACGTTCCGACCGAGGACGACCTCGTCCGCGCTCACCTGCCGCTCGTCCACTACGCAGTCGCGGAGATCGCGGGTCGCATCCCACGCCATGTGGGCCGCAGCGACCTCGTCTCTGCGGGCATGATCGGCCTCGCTCAGGCGGCGCGGAGCTTCGATCCGTTACGGGGCATCGCATTCGACCGCTACGCCTCCACCCGCATCCGCGGCGCGCTCCTGGATGACCTGCGCAGCCGCGACTGGGCGTCACGCTCGGTGCGCGCCAAGGCTCGCAAGGTTGCTTCCGCGTCCGACCAGCTCACCTCAGAGCTTGGCCGTACCCCCTCGGCAGATGAGATCGCCGCTCGCACCGGGATGGACCGCCGCCAGGTCGACGACCTCGCAGACGATGTCCACCGCGCCGTGGTCCTCAACTACGACGCCATGACCGAGGCGGGCGACGGCGAGGGCCTGCTCCCCGCGAGCGCCGACAACCCTGAGCAGGCGATCCTCGACCGTGAGCGCAAGGCGTATCTCATCGATGCCGTCGCCGCCCTGCCGGAGCGCCTCCGCCGTGTCGTCGTCGGCTACTTCTTCGAGGAGCAGCCGATGCAGGTGCTGGCCGACGAGCTCGGCGTCTCCGAGAGCCGGATCAGCCAGATGCGCGCCGAGGCGCTCGTGCTGCTGAAGGACGGGATGAACAGCCAGCTCGAGCCCGACCAGGTCATCGAGCAGCGTCCGCACGGGCGTGTCGCCAAGCGCAAGGCCGCCTACTACGCGGCGGTCGCGCGGGGATCCGACTTCCGCGCCCGTCTCGACGCTCGCACACCAGGCCGCACGGCGATGCTCCACAAGGGCCGCGCCTCGGCCTGAAGCTAGGGCCGGCGCACCGAGAGCAGATCCCGGATCTCCATCAGCAGGAGGGCCTCGTCTGTCGGCACCGGCGTCTCGTCAACGGCCACTTCTCCGGTCTTGCGGCGGGCGGCAAGGGCGTTGAGGGGTTTCACGACCAGGAAGAAGATGGCCCCGGCGACGACAACGAAGTTGATCGTCTCCTGGAGCAGGGCGCCGTACTTGAACACCCCTCCGCCAATCTTGAATTCCAATGCCGTGAAGTCGGTCTTGCCGGGAATGGCGACAATGTTGGTGATGATGCTGGTCGCTGCCGTAACGACCCTGCTGAACGCCGCACCGATCACGACGGCGACCGCAAGGTCGACAACGTTTCCTCTGAGTAGAAACGCCTTGAACTCCTTGAACATGGGATCCTCCGTGCGCCGCTTGGTGGTGGCGTCATCGTAATGCCCACCGCCCCTACAACGCGGGCCCGCCGCCGAGACAGTCGCTCGGATCCTCTCCCCGATAGAGCACGATCGACTGTCCCGATGCCACCACCCGCGCCGGCGCGACGAACCGGACGCGGCCGCCGGGGCGGTATACGGCGGCGATGGCCGGGCCGTGCGCTGAGCACTGTGCGAACACGCGCTCGCCATCGTGCGGCTCACCGCCGGGCCAAACGGCTCGTCCCGGGGCGGTGTCGATGGCGGCCTCGTTTCGAAGAAGGTCGTCGGCAGGGCCGAGCACGACCCGCCGGGCGGACACGTCGATGTCGACCACGTACTGGGGCTCGCCGGCCGTGGCGACGCCGGGCCCCAGACCCTTGCGTTGACCGAGCGTGACGGTCTCCACCGCAGCGACGGAACCGAGCGGCGCACCCAAGCGATCGAACACCGCCGCCGGATGCAGCGGGACACGTGCTGCGAGGAATCGCGCCCGCCCCTCGGTCGAGGTGATGAAGCACACGTCTTGGCTGTCTGGCTTGTTCGCTGTACGCAAGCCAAGCCGCGCCGCGTCTGCCCGCACGGCCGACTTCGTCAGATGACCTATTGGAAGCCGGAGCATCGACAGCACCGTCTGGTCTGCGACGTGGAGGACGTAGCTCTGGTCCTTGTCGGCGTCAGCGCCACGCCGGAGGTGCCAGCGGGCGGAGGGGCCGTGCGGGCCTCCGGTCACCTGGGCATGGTGACCAGTGGCGATGGCATCGAATCCGAGGACGAGAGCGCGTTGCAGGAAGCGATCAAGCTTGAGGTGCCGGTTGCACTCGATGCACGGGTTTGGGACCCGACCCGCGACGTGGTCGGCGACGTAGGGCTCGACGACGTGGCGGTCGAAGTCGTCGCCGAACGCAAAGACGTGGTGCACGATGCTCAGCTGCTGGGCGACCCGGCGAGCATCGGCGACGTCAGCGACCGAGCAGCAACCGGAGTCGCTGTCGCCGCCCCACAGCTTCATGGTCGCTCCCTCGACGTCGTGGCCTGCCTCGACGAGCAACGCCGCCGCCACAGAAGAATCGACGCCACCGGACATGGCGACGAGCACGCGCATGGTCACGGCCGCCATCCTCGCAAGCGGAGCACTGCCGTGACCACCGCGTTGATCGCAGCTTCGATGTCGTCGTCGGTGGTCGTGGGCCCAAGCGTGAGGCGCAGGCTCGACAACGCCTCGTCCGGCGCGACCCCCATTGCGAGCAGCACATGGGATGGCTCCATGGCTCCGCTGGCACATGCAGACCCCGCCGATGCGGCGATGCCGGCGCGATCGAGCAGCGCGAGGAGCGCCTCGCTCTCGACGCCCGACCCGAATCGCAGATGCGCGTGGCCGGGAAGGACGTGCGCGCCTCCGGCCAGCGTGAGCACGCATCGCCCGCCAAGACCATCGACGATTCCCGCGACCAGGCGGTCCCTGCGACGAGCCGTCCCTGCGACGACATGCATCCGTTCGCCGACGGCGAGATCGAGCGCAGTGGCGAACGCGGCGCCGAGAGCAGCGTTCTCGGTTCCGCCCCGCCGCCCATCTTGTTGGCCGCCGCCTGGCATGGTGGCGCGCGGCCGAACCCTGCGCAGTACCAATGCGCCGATGCCGACCGGCGCCCCGATCTTGTGACCGCTGACCGAGATGGCGTCGGCAGTGCCGATCGGCCCGCCCGGATCGAGCTCGATCCAGCGCGGCGCCTGCACGGCGTCGGTGTGCAGAACGCACGCCGGCGCCGCCCGATGCAGGACCCCACGGACAGCCGCCAGGTCACTGATGGCGCCGGTCTCATTGTTGGCCGCCATCACAGACACCAGCGCGGCGCGCGCCCCGATCGAGTTGAGCTCCCGCTCCAGGTGGTCAAGGTCGATGGTCCCGGTGGATGGCTCGACGGCGACCACGACGCCTCCCAACGTCTCAACGGTGCGCAGCACTGCGTGGTGTTCGGCTGCGCTGCACAGGGCGAGCGGGCTGGCCACGCCGGAGACACCGGCAAGTCCGCGAATGGCCAGGTCGTCCGCCTCGGTTCCGCCGCTCGTCAACACGACATCCTCAGAGCGCACGCCGAAGACGCCAGCGACCCGCTCGATGGTCTCGTCGAGCGCTGCTCTCGCCCTGCGTCCATCCGCGTGGGCAGCGGAAGGGTTGCCCCACCCTGCGTCGAGCGCATCGAACAACGCGGCCCGCACCTCGGCGCGCAGCGGCGTGGTCGCCGCCTGGTCGAGATCGACGCGCATGACCATCACCAAGGCAACGTGAAGCCGACGGAAGCAGCGGCGCGCTCCTCACCCCGCTCCGGCCGAGCTGGCGCGACGCCCCACCCTGTGGCGAACGCAGGGGCCCCCGAAACGGCGGCTGCGGACCACAGGGGCGAGGCCTGGGCTGCGGAACGCTCCTGCACGCGCGCCGCCAGCACGAGGAGGAACAGCTCAGGCGACACCCAGCTCGGGGGGGTGTGGCGCATCGCCTGCGCGAGTCTGGCGCCGAGGTCGAGCGCCAACGCCGTACGAACCTGGGGCGCCAATGCTGGAGCGCGGAGCAAGAAGG
Organism: Acidimicrobiales bacterium; assembly: GCA_043739605.1. Taxonomy (GTDB): domain Bacteria; phylum Actinomycetota; class Acidimicrobiia; order Acidimicrobiales; family JAUJNH01; genus JAYUDU01. The sequence goes on from JAYUDU010000485.1 coordinate 7,725, forward strand.
CCCGCGCCCCTTGGTACTCCGGCGCGCCGACCTGGCCGATGTCGAGCGTGGCGGCGTAGGTCTCACAGCCGGGTGGCACCCTGAACGACGTCGGGCGGGGCACCTTCGTTCCACTTCGCTCGCGGATGACGATCGTTCCGGCCACGAGATCACCCGTGCGCTGGTCGTTCTTGGTCAGCGCGATCATCGCAAGGGGCACGACCCCCTGGCCGATCAGCAGCCCGATGACGTCGAAGATGGAACGGATGAGCGAGTGCCGGAACCTGACCGGCGCACCCTCCTTCGTGATGACGCGCAGACCCAACGCCTTCTTGCCCGGCGTGCGTCCCGACCACAGCTGCTCAAAGGCGATCGGGTAGCCAAAAACTATCAAAGGGATGCCGAAGTACGCGGAGATGATGAGTGGCGTGGCCCCGAGCCCGAGCGCGCCGGCGATGCTGAGCAGGAGGATGAACCCCAGGATCAGGAGGATCTGACAGAGAAGGTCGATGAGTCTGGCCAGCAGGCGCGTGGCCACCGAACCGGTCTCGAATCCGAGGGGGACACCCTCCGGCGTGACGACGAGGGGTCGAGCGGTCATGCGGTGACGGTGCCGAGCATGCCGGTGACACCCTCCGCCTTGGCGCGCCGACCGAAGACCACCGCATACGTGACGAAGGCAACCTCGACCGATACGCCGATGCCGACCCGTACCGCCGTGGGGAGTGAGCTCCCGGTGACGAAGCCTTCGATCGAACCGGCCACGAGCAACATCGCGGCCGTCCCCATAACGAGCGCGACGGCGCGTCTGCCCTCCTCGACCAGCGCGGGCGCGCGCGGGCGATCACCTGGATCGATGATGGTCCAACCCAGCCGCATGCCAGCAGCGCCCGCGACGATGACGGCCGACAACTCGATCAGACCGTGCGGCAACAGCAGGCCCCACATCTCCGCGCCCCGGCCGGCGTCGTAGAACAACGCAAGGATGACACCGACCTGCACGCCGTTCGTCGCAAGCAGGTACACGGAGGGCAGCCCGAGTGCGATGCCAAATGCGAATGCAAACGCCGCAACCCTGACGTTGTTCGTGAAGACCTGACTGGCGAACTGCGCGGATGGTTGCTCTGAGTAGTAGTCGACGGCTGCCTTCTGATAGGCGGCCTTTGCAGCCGGCGATGCCAGCCGCGCCAACGCCGCCTTGTCGCTGCTGAGATAGGTGCCACCCGCGACGGCGGGGACGATGAGGAAGAGGAGTCCTGCCACCAGAAATGGCCGAATGTGCCACAGGGCGCCGGGGAAGGTGTGACTGAAGAACCTGACCACGCCGCGGGCGCTCAGCGCACGAGTGCCGTAGATGCACGCGGCAGCGGTGGCGACCAACGCCGTGAGCCGAGCGTTGAGCCCAGGGTCACCGAACTCTGTCCTCGCGTAACTGAGGTGGGTCGACACCCGTTCGTACAGAGCTACGAGACGGTCCTGATCATCGTGTGGCAACCGAAACGGCCGGCGACCGGCGCGACGCAAGAGGCGCTCAAGCTCGAGCCACGTCGGCTCGTTGGTGGCAACGAAGCGGTCGATGTCCATCAGGTTTCCATCAGAGCCTGCCTCGGGCCTTGATGTCGAGATAGGCGTCTCCGAGCGCAGGGGCCAGCTGGCCGGGCGCGGCGTCGACGACGATCGCGCCGAGTCCACGCAGTCGCGCCGCGAGTCGGGCACGGCGGTCGAGCTCAGCCTGCGCGGCTGCCGTGCGATACACCTCGCCGGCGTCGATCGGGGCGGCATCTGCCCATCGAACGAGTTGGGGGTCCCGAACGGCGCCAACGATGACGAGATGGCTGCGGGCGATGAGCGGGAGTGCAGGCAGGAGGGTCTCCTCGACCGCCTGGGTGTTCAGGTCGGTGAGGACCACGAGCAGCGCCCTGCGCCGAAAGCGGCCAAGCGTCTGTGCAAACGCAGACCGATAGTCGCTCTCGGCAAGCTCTGGGAAGAGGTCGAACATCGCCTCCGTGACGATGCCAAGCTGGTTGGCCCGATGCGACGGCGGGACGATCGCCCGCGTCGAGGACCCGAAGCACACCAGACCGGCACGGTCGCCCAGGCGGGTGGCGATGTAGGTGAGAAGCATCACGGCGTCCATGGCGTGCTCCACCCGAGGCACTTCATCGACGGTGCCGGCCATCGTCCGGCCGGTGTCCAACAGGGTGATGACGGTCTGGTTGCGTTCGGCCCGATACGTCCGCACGATCGGCTTGTTGGTGCGGGCTGTGGCTGCCCAGTCGATGCGGCGCGTCTCGTCGTCCGGCGTCCAGTCGCGGAGCTGCTCGAACTCAGTGCCGCCCCCCATGCTGCGCGATGCGCGAAGCCCGATCTGCAACAGGTGGGCGCGATCGACCCGCAGCTCCGCTTGCGCCCGACTGGCAAACCTCGGCAACACCCGCAGCTCACCGGGAAGGAGGCGACCATGCTGACGTGCGCCGAGGCCAAGCGGGCCACGCACCCGCACGACGACCTCCGCCGGCACGAAACGGCCCCGCCGCGTTGGTCGGACGACGGTCGACCGGTCGAGAGTTCCACCAGCGGGGACCCGCAACGACAGGCGTCGTGTCCCCGCGGCCAGCGAGGGCGCCAGCTCGTCGGCGACGCTGACCCCGATGACCCGCGACGACGGGTTGGTGATGGCCCACTCGATGGTGGCCTCGCCCCCGAGCGCAACCGCGGACGGCATCGTCCGCACGACGCCGACGGCGGCCGGGTCGCACGCCAACGCGCAATCGAGGAGCACCGTCACAACGAGAAGGACGTCGCCAAAGAACAGGACGGCCAGGGGTGCAGGCGAGATGACGGCAACGACCAGCACGGCGAGGGCCGCGAAGAAGGCGGTACGCGTCGGCACCAGCCGCCCCCGGCGCTGGGCGCGGGCGGGCGCCATGACACGGCCCGGAACCGGGCCACGCCCCGCGCTGATCGGCGTCGCAGTCATGGGCGTCTCATCGGGCAGCCTTGGCGCTCAGCGGGGGACGGGCACTGCTGCGAGCACCCCGTCGAGAACGCCATCCGCCGTGGCGCCCTCCAGCTCGACCTCTGGCCGCAACGAGATCCGGTGCCGCAGCGCTGGTTTCGCCACTGCCTTCACCTCGTCTGGAGTGACGAACTGACGGCCGCTCAGCCACGCCCACGCCTTCGCCGCGTTGAGCAGCGCAACGGCACCGCGCGGCGACACGCCCAGGGTGAGCGACGGCGCGTCCCGCGTTGCCCGGCACAGCTGCACGATGTAGCCCTGCACCCGTTCGTCGCAGCGGATGGCACCGACCTCGGCTCGTGCCGCTTCGAGATCGGCGATGTTGGCAACCGGCCGAATGCCGTTCGCTGCGAGGTTGCGCAGGTCGAGCCCCGCGTCGTGCTTGGCAAGGATGGCGACCTCCTGCTCTTGGGTGGGGTACGGCACCACCAGCTTGAACATGAAGCGGTCGAGCTGCGCCTCCGGCAGCGGATAGGTGCCCTCGTACTCGACCGGATTCTGCGTGGCGCACACGATGAAGGGCGTCGGCAGCGCTCGTGTGGTGCCGTCGACGGTGACCTGACGCTCCTCCATCGCTTCGAGCAACGCAGCCTGGGTCTTGGGTGGCGTCCGGTTGATCTCATCGGCAAGCAGCAGGTTCGTGAAGATCGGACCAGGCCGGTAGCGCATCTGCGCGGTGCTCTGGTCGAAGATCGGCTGGCCGACGACGTCGCTCGGCATCAGGTCTGGGGTGAACTGGATGCGCCCGAAGTCGAGCGACAGCGATGCCGCGATCGACTTGACCAACAGTGTCTTGGCGACGCCTGGCACCCCTTCCAGCAAGACGTGACCGCGCACCAGCAATGCGGCCACCAGGCCAGAGAGCGCGCCATCCTGACCGACGACGATCTTGGCCACCTCCTCGCGCACGGCCAGCACGGCATCGCGCGGACTCGCATGGAGGGGTGTCGGGGCGGGCGGCTGGGCAACTCTGGCGGTCGGCACGGTGATCCTTCTTGGGTTGATTGGTTGAGGACGCGCAGCGGCGCTCAGGAGACGGTCATCGGGGTGGGGTCGAGGGCGACCACCAGCTGCGCCAGCGCATTGGCCCGCGCCACAAGCTGGGCATCGTCGGTCGGCGGCGGTGCGGTCAGGGCGCGCAGCACACTTGGTGCATCAGCTCCGGTGCGCTGCGCAAACACCTGGGCAACCACCGCGGGCGTGGCATCGGGAGGCAGGGTGAGGCGCGCCGCGAGTCGACGCCTGGTGCGTTCCGCGATGCGCATGGTCGTCTCGGCTCGCCGCTTCCCACGCTGATCGATGAGCCCGACTGCGACGACGAGCTCTGAGGGCGGCAGCTCCACCGGCGGCCGCTCGATGACGGGCCGTCCGAGCCGGCGCGACCGCCACAGGACGAGGGCCACGAAGGCGAACAGTCCCTGGCCAACCACGTACTTCGTGCGCGGCGGCCACGGGCTGCCGCGGCGACCCGGGTTGGCTCCGAGTGCGCCGTCCGGCGCGTAGGGGGTGACGTAGGTGATCGCCGTGCCGTATCGAGGGGCGAGGAGCGCGCCAACGAAGACGGCGTTGTCAGCCCGGGCGATCCGATCGTTGGTGAACACGCTTGCGCCGCCCACCGAGACGATCCGGCCGCGGCCGCGGGGCGAGATGACGACATAAGGCCCGTCGGGGGTGTCGAAGCACGCCACCGCTCCTTGCGATGGATCGGGCGGCTCGAAGGCGACCAGCCGGCCGGGCTGCAGCTCGCCGACCGCCGCGAGTGCGGGGACCGCAGTGCAGCCGCTGCGGATCTTCGGCGCCGCTCCGGGGATCGCCGAGAGATGTGGTCGTACCGGATTGATGCTGGCCTCGATGTCGGTCACGACGAGGGTGCCGCCGCCCTCGACCCAGGTCGCGAGCGCGGCATCCTCGGCCGTGGTCAAGGCGTCGTCTGCCAGCAACGCCACCGTCACGTCCGGGCCCGGCGGATGCGCGCTGAGCCGGAGGTCGGCGCCGAGGCTGCCAAGCACCAGCACGAGTCCCTTCATGCCATGGGGCCCGGTGCCCGCCGGATCGAGCGCGTCGTCGCCGCTGCCTCCGCCCGGTGCCAAGAACGCGATGATCACAACGAAGACGGCGACGGCTGCGCCCGCCAGCAGCCAGGTGCGGACCGGTCGCGCGTCCGAGGCCGCGAACTGGCCCGTCTCGCCCCTCATCCCATTGCTCCCGCGAGCACATCGGCCGACAGCTCCTTGCAACGCGCCGTGTCCGCGGGACCCACCTCGCCCGCTGCATACCAGGCCACCTCGAACAGAACGGTCGCTTCCGAGAACGACGCAACAACCTCAGGCACCGAGCGGGCAACGGCGCGCCGGTACTCACCAGTCGTGCGACCGGGGATCTCTTGGACGAGGCCGCGCTCCGCCAACTCTGCCACCAGCGCACGCCAGTGACAGCGGAGCGCGTCGCGCCACCGGCCGGCCGCTTCGTGGGCTGCAGCCTCCGCTCGCCAATCCTGAGGTGCCCGCCGAACACCGTCGTCGGCGACTCCGCCGGCCATGTCGGGGTTGCGCTGGAAGGCCAGGACCGAGCGATACAGGGCAAACACGACGAGCGAGACGAGGACCGCGATGACGACCCAGCCGAGGAGCCCGAAGTTCGCGCCGGTCGCCGACCGCACGACATCCGCCAACAGGTCGAGGATCCAACGGATCAGGCGGCTCATCAGGGTCGGGGGGTCTCTGCGGAACTCTCGCCTCGACAGGATCTCGGTGGCCAGCTTGCGCACCGTCACCGGCGGGGTGACGGGCAGGGGCAGCGGGTCGCTCACCCGACGGACGCGCTCAGCCGGAGGTCGTTGGAAAGCACCGCCAGGTCGAACGCTTCGTTGCGAATGCGCAGGTCGAAGTAGATGAGCGTTGCGACGATGGCGGTCAAAGGGATGACCGCCACCTGCTGGAGGAGGCTGCCGATTGCGAGCACGATTGCACCGACTCCGGGCCCGACCAGGCTGACGGTCGCGAGGCCACCGAGGGCAGCTGGAACCGCGATGACCTGACCGATGATGGACGAGATGAGACCGGCAAGCAACGCGGTGCCGAGCACCGGCCAATAGCGCCCGTTCGTCAGGCTGTAGCTCCGCCGCATGCCACGGATGGGCCCGAGCTCTTCAACGACGATCGCGGGGGCGACGGCTACCCACAGGGGCATGATGGCGATGGCCAACAGGGCCGACAACGGCAGGGCGATGAAACCGACGATCAGCAGGCCAACGACTGCACCACCAGACGAGCCGATGGCCAGCGCGAGCAGGACCCCGGCGAGAACGAAGCCGATGAGTTCGACAAGGTGCACCAACAGCCACCCCCCAAACAGCGAGAGAAAGCGACGAAGGCTCGCTCGCACCGCCTGACCGGCGGTGATGGGGGCGCCGAGATAGGAACTGGCCACGACCTTGGCGAGGGCGCCGGCGATGAACGGCTGCACGATGAAGCTGGCGAGCGCGGTCAGCAGCTGCCCGATCTGGGGGGCGAGGTTGTTGGCGGGGCTGTCTTGCACGGTCGCATCCGACCCGAATGAGATGTGGGACAGCGCCGACGCGCTGAAGATTGCGCTGAGGACGGCGAGCGGCCCCGCAAAGCAGAGCACGATGATGACGATGGCTTTGACGTTGGCCTTGTACAGCTTGAACGCGCCGTCGAGGATGTCGCCGAGCGCCATCGGATGCAGCGGCAACGGCCCGGTGCGCGCGTCGCCACCCTTGGGCAGCATCGGCATCGCATAGCCGTACGGCCCTTGACCGCCGTAGGGACCAGCCGCGTAGGGACCAGCCGCGTAGGGACCAGCAGCGTAGGGACCGGGGGCGTACGGACCGGGGGCGTACGCGCCCGGCTGGCTCCCGTACGCGCCCGGCGGTTGTGCACCCCACCCGGGCCCAGGCGGGGGCGGCCCCCAACCCGAAGGAGGCGGTGGCGCGGCGATCTCGTCCGGCGCGATCCACGGATTGCGACCGGACGGCCCGCCACCCGGCGGTACGTCACCGCCTGTCGGCCCGTCTCCTTGTGCTCCCATCGCTCCTCCAACTCGTGTGGCCTGCATCCTCGCACCGCGACGCGCACCCCGCAGACCCGGTCGACCCCACGCCCAGTCAGATGCCGGCGAGCTGAGCGTCGCGGGCGCGGTGAGCCGCCACGGCGTCGGGCCCAAGGATGACGTACTGCGCGGCGCCGACCACGGGATCGAGCTCCTCAAGGACGCTGGTCAGATCTGTGCCAGCGACGAGTGCCAGGTAGACGACCACCTCCTCTAGGCCGTCGCGCTCACGCCAGACGAGATGCCAGTCCTGAACGCCAGCACATCCGGCGACCGCGGCGTCCTCATCAGACGCTGCCCACTGCGCAGGACCGCGCGCAGCGGCCTGAGCCTCCTCCTGAATCGCAGGCACCGGCGCGCTCGCGGCGACGCCAGGGAGCTCACCTGCGGCGGTGACTCTGCCAGGCACCGCCGGGGCGCGTCCCACGTCGGAGGAGACCAGCAGCCGCGCCGACCACCGGCCACAACTCGGGCACTTGCCTTCTGCGGCCACCGCGGCGCGCGCTCCGGTGTCGAGACGGACGAATGCACTGCCCCGCCATCCGAGGCCGGTCCACACGACCCGGCCGACCACGCCGGCCGGCAGGGCACGCCCCTCGTCGTCCAACACCTCGACGATCTCGGTCTGGGGCCAGGTGTGCAGCCCCACGCCGCCACGGCACTGTCCCCACAGCGCTCGAACTCCGGGCGGTGCCCACGCCGACACGACCTCAGCACCGGGAACCAACGTGGCGAGCTCTGCGACGGTCGCGCCGCTGGCGACCTCCCCGAGGACGATGATCGTGCGCAGCGGCGGCTCGTTCGGCGCGCCGACGCGCACAAGCGCCAGGAGATCGGCCGAACTGCCGGCGAGGACCGTCGGCCCGAGAAGGCTGACCGACGCCGGGCCGGCTGCAGCGTCGAGCGCTGCGAACGGGACGGCCGCATCCCGCGCCCCCACCGCCAGCTGCCAGAACGCCAGGCTGGCGGACCTCGGCGCAAGGGCCACGATCGCGTCCGTGCGGCTGAGGCCAGCGGCTGCGAGCCAACGCCGACCGAGCTCGCCTAACATGTCGAGATCCGTTTCGGTCATCCCGAACGGCACATCACCTTCAAGCCACCACCTGATCGGCTTGTACACCGGGTCCACGAGCCGCTTCGAGACGGCGCCACCACGACCGCTCAGGCGGAAGCGCCGCATCCGGCGCGCCAGTGGTCGCGGACCGTGCTTGCGGAGTGCTTCGCCGGTGGGCCGCAGCACGATGCCTTCCGGCCCGTCGAGGTCGGCCAGCGAACTCGGCGCGACCCGCCCGAGCTCGTTGAAGCCCTTGACCTGCTTTGGACTCAGTCCGGCGGTTGCGAACCGTGCGTGCCAGTGCGGGGCGAACGCCACGACTTCGCGGCCAACTGACGCAGCAACGAGTCGGGCTTGCGCAGCCGCGAGCTGCTTGGGGGTCGCGTCTTCGTCAAGCACGAGCGCCGACACTATGGGGGATGGCCCGCTCGCCCCGATCGCGGGCCGGTACGCCGAGGACCGCCCGCCCCCGGGGGGGCATGCCGAGCCGACCGCGGGCGCAGCGGGTACGGTACGCAAGCAGTGAGTCAGCTCCGCCTCGATCCCCTGACCGGCCGATGGGTCGTCATTAGCGCCGAGCGTGGCGAGCGACCGTCCGCACTCGCGCCGCGTAGCCTTCCGGTCGAAGCTTTCCCAGAGCGCCCCTGTCCGTTCTGCCCGAGCCACGAGGATTCGCCGGTCAACTACGAACAGGCCGACGGCGATGGCTGGCATGTGCGGGTCGTACCGAACCGCTATCCAGCGTTCGATGGCTCCCAGCCGATGGCTGTCACCAACCTCGGCCCGGTGTTCACCCAAGCGCCGGGCTCTGGCATCCACGAGGTGTTGATCCTGTCGCCGGACCACGCCACCACATGGGCGGACCTCGACGACACCGGTGCAGAGCGCGTGATGCGAGCCATGGCTGCCCGCATGGCCGACCATGCCAGCACGCCTGGCCTTCGCTACAGCCAGGGCATCGTCAACTCGGGCCGGGAGGCCGGCGCGTCGCTCGAGCACCCTCACGGCCAGCTCCTCGGCATGCCGTTCGTGCCACGGGAGATCACAGACGAGCAGGCCGGCTTCGCGCGCTTCGCAGGAAACTGCCTGCTGTGCACCACGCTTGAGGCCGAGGAATCTGCCGGCCATCGCATCGTCCTGTCCGAGGATGACACGGTGGTGGTCGCGCCGTTCTGGTCGGGCACCCCCTACGAGATGCTGGTGCTGCCACGGGCGCACGGCACCCACCTCTACGAAGCGACGGACGAGACTCTCAGCGGCGTCGGACGCACCATCTCCCGAGCACTCGAAGCCATGCGGGATGCCATCGGTGATGTGGCCTACAACGTCGTCTTCCACTCTGCGCCTTACAAGGCCGCAGGCGACTTCCACTGGCATGCCCACATCCTCCCGAAGGTGGCGACCCGCGCGGGGTTCGAGCTTGGTACGGGCGTGCTCATCAACGTCGTCCCACCGGAGGACGCTGCTGCGACGCTCCGCGCCACGTCAGCGGCGCACGTCGCCGCCGCTTCCTAGCCCGCGTCCGACGCTCGGCCTGCGGACCGCCACATGGCACGCGTCAAGGTGTCGACCACAATCGATGCGCCGCCCAAGGTGGTGTGGGCACAGCTACGCGACATCGGGTCGCATGTGGAGTGGATGGCCGACGCAGTGGCCATTCGCTTCGTCTCCGATCGGACCGAGGGCATCGGCACTGCGTTCGAGTGCGACACCAAGGTCGGCCCGTTCCGGATGACCGACCAGATGGTGTGCACAGAGTGGCGGGAGGCGAAGGTCATGGGCATGCGCCATGTCGGAGTCGTCGAAGGCACCGGCCGCTTCACCCTCGAACGCAAGCGCGGCGGACGCACGAGGTTCACTTGGAAGGAGAAGCTGTCGTTCCCGTGGTGGATGGGGGGTCCGTTCGGCGGCATCGTCGGCGGGCGCATCCTGCGCCGAATCTGGAAGCGCAACCTCCGCCTGCTCAAGGCCACGGTCGAGGGCCGCGCCTGAGGTCAGGGTCCTCGGGTCTGGTTCAGACGAAGGCCCGCACCCCAGCCTCGTGGTCGAGCAGCCAACGCTTGGCTTCGAGGCCGCCGGCGAAACCGGTGAGACTCCCCGAGGCGCCCATCACCCGATGGCAGGGCACGATGATGGAGATGGGGTTCTTGCCGACCGCGGCGCCGACCGCACGAGCCGCGCTCGGGCGACCGAGCCGTTCGGCGAGCAGGCCGTAGGACACGGTGGCGCCGACCGGGATGGCGGCGAGTTCGTGCCACACTGCGAGCTGGAAGTCGGTGCCGATGGCGTCGAGTGGAGGCGGCGGTGGCAGGCGGCGCGGGTCGGCGACGTAGGCATCGACCCACGCCGCGGCCTGTGCGAGGACGGGGTGTGCGTCGACGGCCACATCGATGACGTCGTCCCGGAGCGGCACCAGCTTCGCCGGGTGGTCTGGCCACAGCAGCGCCCTGAGCCCGGTGGCCGAAGCGATGAGCGGGAGGTCGCCGAGCGGGGTTGGATGGAGGGCACGCACAAGCACGTGACCAGTGTGCACCCACTCGCATCGCGCCACTGGCCGAATCCGGACACCGCGGCGACCGAATCGTTCGGGGTGCGGGTGTGGTAACCACGAACGCGCACGATGCCAACGTACGTGGGGCCAGTTGCCCGAGTCAGGCCGGTAGCCCGAGGCGGCCGACCGCGAGGCCGAGCGCGATGCCGAGCGGGCCGAGCCGCGCCTCCGTCGCTGCATCGCTGTCGCGCAGCGCGAGCAGCACCGCCGCCTGCGGGCGGTCGATCCGAAGCTCGACACCGATCTCGCGCCCGAGGGCCAGGAGCCCGACGGCGAACGCCGCGGCATCTGGGTCTCCGTTCACCGACTCCTCGACTGCGTCGTCCAGCAGCGCGGTGACGAGCCGCCGCAGCGACGGTGCCTCAAGCATCACCGGCACCAGCATCGACGGTGAGCCAAGCGCAGCGAGCGACGAAGACTGCGCCCCGCCGGCATGTGGGCGACGCGACAGCAGCGGGGACCGGGCGAGCGCGAGCGCGTCCGCGTATGCATCGAGCCGGAGAGAACCGTCCTGCGCCACGACCTCGGCTTCGATCTGATGCGTGAGCGCGAGCGAGAGCGCGCCCTCGACCGACGGCGGCAACGGGAACCCGGCGCCGACGAGCGCCTCCAGCGTGGGCCGAGTGGAGTCCAGCAGGCGGTCGAGCTCTGCGCCGAAGCGTTCCACTACGGCGCCGCCGACCTCGCCCAGCAGCTGCTCCGCTGAGTCGGGCAACGCGGCTTCGAGGCCGAACTCGTCGCCGCCGACGACGTTGGCAAGCAAGCTGAGCAGGCGTGTGATCGGCGCACCGTCTACGACCGCGCTCCGCACGGTGCGCAACGCGTCCCCGTCAGCCGTCGCGTCGCCTCCGGGGCGGACCACTCCGAGAACCTCAAGACCACCCAGCCTGATGGCCGTCGCTACATGTGCCGTCGAGCGGCCAGTTCGGCGGTGCACGAGCCGCACAGCGAGCGTGGTGACGGCAAGGGGGCCGCGCTCGATGCGCTGGTGGTCGACGTCGTGCACGTCCCATGCCGCAATGCGCGCGCCCGGCACGTGTCCAGCCAGGGCGGAAGCGAGCGCCAGGTGGGCGGCGACCCGTCCGGGATCGACGCGTGACGGCAGGACCTCGCGACGCCAGATGTCTGCGCCGCTGCCCTCCTCGACGCGGTTGCTGTGGGCCTCGGCCAACACCTCGACGACCGCCCGCTCTAGCTCGGCTGCGGGCTCGCCGAGGTCGGCGAGCAGATCGAGGCAGCGTGCTGCGTAGCGCAGCACCTGCACGGTCTCGATGCCGGCGAGGTCGTTGAAGAACCAGCCGCAGGAGGTGTACATCGCCATGGCCGCGCGCATCGCCTCCAGGAGGGTGCGTGCCTCCACTCCGAGGTTGCCATCGCCGTCACCGCCATCCACCAGCACGGACCGTGCGACCTCTGCGGGCAGGCGCACACCGATGACGGCATCGATCCAGGCGTCCCGCGCGCCCCAGACCCCGGGAGTGCCGTCCGCGGCTGGAGAGAAGAGCCTCGGGCTGCGGCGCGTCGCCACCTCGAACACCGCGTCGCGCAGCAGGTCAAGCGCGGCGCGAAGCGGCCCGCGCCACGCTTGGTTCCAGCCCGGTTCGCCGCCGGTCGAGCAGCCGCAGTCGCGTTCCCATCTGCCAACGCCGTGCGCGCACGACCACGCAGATGTCGCCACCCGCGCCTGGTGGGTCGGGGCGAGCGCAGGATCGCCGACTGCGTCGATCGCAGTGCGAACACCGACGCCCTGACGGCGGGCTTCGACCGACAGCGCGTAGGCGATGTTGCGCTCCGCCCACCGATGGTGGTGGCCGAAG
>JAYUDU010000486.1:0-3433 GCA_043739605.1 Acidimicrobiales bacterium
CCCGACGACGACTCCGTCCGGGGCCTTCCGCCCCCTTCGATCGCCGCGACCTTTGGGCCGATCATCCGGCCGACCTTCCGATGGAGGGCGGCGTTCGGCATGACGCCCGGCGCCCTCCCCGACGTCTACCGGCCGTGGATCCTGCAACGCCTGCTGAGCCGCCGATGGCGGCGCTTCAACGATATGACCATTGCGATGGCGTTCGTCCTCTTCCTGCAGGCGTTCGCGCTGGCCAGCGTCCGCCTGCGGATGCGGCCGGCGGCCCCGGTCATCACGGTCGGACTCGTCGTCGTCATCGTCGTCGTCATCGTCATCGTCGCAATCATCATCCCCACCCGGACCTACGCGACGATGCGCATCCTCAATCGGCTCGGGGTCGACCGCGACGGCTCGGCCCTTGCGTCCCGCGCCGGTTCGTCGGTGGCCGGCACTCGTTGCCCTGGCCGCCGTGAGCATCCAAGTCCCCGCCAACGCCTATCGCCTCAACCGGTCAGGGTTCGTGGGCGCCGCGGTGTTCGGGCCCGGGTGCCGGGTCGGCCACCATCACCACCGACGACCCCCGTGTTGCCTTCCTCATCGTTCTCCAAGGTGCGGCGAACACTGCACCTATCGTTGCCCTCACCTCGCAAGCGCAGGTTCGACGACGAGAGGTCGTCATCGACATCGCAGGCATCGACCTCCGCCTCGAAGGCAAGATCCCCTGCGGGACCTGAGCGGCAACCTTCAAGACGACCTCGCAGGACCTGACGCAGCCGGTTCGCTCAGATCCGGGTGCGTTTGTGCCGATGGAGTCTTTGATCCTCTATGCAGGCAGGGTGCATCGTGACCGAACGCACGGCAAGGACCGAGTTGACCCACGAGAGGCTGCTTGTCGATGACTCGAGCGCGGGACGGATGCGCCATCTTGCGGCCAGGCACGAGCATCTTGTCGCGTTCTACGAGACGGAGGCGTTCCTCACTGACACCGTGTGCGGGTTCCTCGCGCCTGCGCTGCGTGACGGTGACGCGGCGATCGTCGTAGCGACAGCTGACCACCGACGTGCCTTTGATGCAACGCTGCGCTTGGATGGCATCGATGTCGATGCTGCCATGAGCGACGGTCGGTATTTTGCTTCAGACGCCCGCGCCCAGCTGAACGGTTTTATGGTCGAGGGAAGGCCCGTGGATTCGTCCTTTCGAGACACGATCGGCGCCGTACTCGACCGGGCATCTGAAGGTGGACATCGGGTCCACGTCTATGGCGAGATGGTTGCCTTGCTCTGGGATGACGGCAACGTCGACGCCGCCATGGCGCTTGAGGACATGTGGAACGACCTTGGCGTCGTCCGTCCGTTCGAACTGCTGTGCGCGTACCCGATGACGTCGTTTGCCGACGCTGCGAGTGCCCCCGGGTTCGCCCACATCTGCAGCCAACACACGACGGTCATACCGAGCGAGGGATACTCACTGCTCACCGACGCCTCCGACCGCATGAAGGAGGTCGCTCGTCTGCAGCAGCACGCCGCAGCGCTCGACACCTCGGTCCTGGTTTCCCACGCCAGCCAGGAGGCCGGTCAGGGCCAGAAGGATGGCACGAACCGCCAAGAAAGGGACCACGCAGGCGATCTGCGAGATCGCGTAGGGAACGAGCGAGACGAAGCCGCCGCCGCCCGCGATGAGGCCGCCGAAGAGCGCGACCGCGATGCCGAACGGTGTGAGGTCGCAGCCAACGCGGCCACCCCCCGGGGACCGCTCGACCATCGCGTCGCGGCTCGGCGAGACGCCGCAGACGACCGCCGCAGGGCGTTGCAAGATCGGCGGGCGGCGGCCAGCGAACGCAGCCATGCCGAGCTTGACCGCGACAGCGCACTAGCCGACCGGGGAGCCTCAGCACGGGCACGTGAGATCGCATCCCGCGATGACTTGACCGGCGCGTATCGACGAGGTCCGGGTCTGGCAGAACTCGAACGAGAGACCGGCGATGCGCAGCGCAAACAGCGGCCCCTCATCGTGGCGTACGTCGACGTCGACCGCCTCAAGGCCATCAATGACTCTCGTGGGCACGCAGCCGGTGACCGCATGTTGCTCGATGTGGCGACGACGCTCAGATCGCACCTTCGACTTCAGGACGTCGTCATTCGCTATGGCGGAGACGAGTTCGTCTGCGTGCTACCCGATGCAAACCTGGACGATGCGACCGGGTGGTTCGACCTCGTCAATGCTGCGCTCACAGCCGGTCCATTTCGTGGATCAGTGACGGTCGGACTGGCAGAGATGCGAGGTGGCGAGTCCGCTGACGACTTCGTTGCGCGCGCCGATGCGGCGCTCTATCGAAAGCGGCAGCTGCAACGATGCGCCGCGGGTAGGCGGCTCGAACCAAGTCCGGCCGCGCTCGCTCACCGCCCTGAGACCGGCGGCGTTGAGTGGTCAGGGGCCGGGGAGGGGAAACCGTGATATCGGCAGCAGCACCCCGCTCGCCCCCCCGCTGTCCAGGAGCTCCCCGACGTCTTGGGGCGCCATGGGCTGGCTGAAGTAGTAGCCCTGGGACGCGTCGCAGCCAAGGCCAGCGACCTCGTCGTGCTGGCTCGCGGTCTCGACTCCTTCAGCGACGACGGTGAGCCCGAGGGCGTGTGCGAGGTTGACCACGGCAGTGACGATCGCACGGCTGGCGTGGTCCCGTCCGAGCCCAGCGACGAAGCTCTGGTCGATCTTGAGGACGTCAACGGGAAACTGCTTGAGGTAGCCAAGCGAGGAGTAGCCGGTGCCGAAGTCGTCGAGGGCAAGCATCACCCCGAGCTCCTTCAGATCCTCAAGGACGACGCGGGCGCGATGGCTGTCGCGCACGAACACGCCTTCTGTTATCTCGAGCGTGAGCCGCGCCGGGTCCAGTCCGGAGATCGTGAGCACATCATCGACGATGGCCGCAAACGTCGGCGACATCAGTTGGAACGCGGACACGTTGACGGACATCGCGATGGTGACACTCGGGTGGTCCGCACTCCACCGAGAGAGCTCCGCGCAGGCCTGCTCAAGCACCCATCGTCCGATCTCGTTGATGGCCCCCGTCTGCTCTGCGAGGGGGACGAGCGCACTCGGGGAGATCAGCCCACGCGAGGGGTGTGCCCAGCGGAGGAGCGCTTCGACTCCGATGAGGCGCCCATCCGATGTCGTGACGATCGGCTGGTAGAGCACGTAGAGCTCACCGTTGGCGCGAGCGTGCTGGAGGTCTCGTTGCAGGCTGTCGCTGCGGTCGGATCGGCGTTGCTCGCCGACGTCGATGATCTGCGAGCGGGCACCTCCTCGACGCTTGGCCTGGTACATCGCGAGGTCGGCGCTATGGAGAAGCTCGTCCGGCAACTGGTCGGTGCGCGTCGCGATCGCGATCCCGATGCTCGCCGTCACCTCGATGCTGGCGCTCGACAGCGCGAAGGGTTCTGCGAGCACAGCACAGACG
>JAYUDU010000487.1:0-3433 GCA_043739605.1 Acidimicrobiales bacterium
GCGGAGGTGCTCGAAGGCGAGCACGACGACGGCCCCGAGCGCGCCTGCGACGACGGGGATCCCGGGCCGCGCCACGGGGACGAGGGCAAGGGCGATGCACCCGCCGATCAGCGCCGCGGCGCGCCCGCTGGCGTCGCGCAGCCGAGGCGCCAGCAGCGCGAGGAAGGCGGCGGGGAACGCGGCGTCAAGGCCGACCGTCCGCAGGTGGTCGCCGAGCGCGCTGGCCACGAGCACGCCGAGGAGCGTCGCCACGTTCCAGCAGACGAACACGGCGATGCCACCGGCCCAATAGGCCTGGCGGGCGCGGGCCGGATCCGACTCGGCGAGCGCAAGGCCGGCAGATTCGTCGATGAGCAGCTGGCTCGCTCCGAGGCGAGCAAAGCGCCCCTCAGGGAGGTGCGGGGCGACCGCCAGTCCGAAGCCGATCGTCCGAAGGTTGAGGAGCAGCCCCCCGACGACGGCAGCGGCGACGCCGCCTCCCGCCGCAAGCACGCCGACCGCGGCGAACTGCGATGACCCGGCGAAGACCAGCGCAGAGAAGGCCACGGCCTGCGCGACGCTGAGGTGCGACTGGCCGCAGAGCACGCCGAACGAGATGCCGTAGGCCCCAACGGCGACGCCGAGCGTGATCGCCCGACGAGCGATGTCTTGGGCGATGCCGAACACGATGGAACCTTGCCACGCAGTGCCCACGCCCCAGCCCACCGCCGGGCCGTCTGCCGCATTCCGCGCCGGAATCCGGAACAGATCCCGGACCAAAGCGAGCACCGCGAGCGGACGTCAGCGGACGAGACCGGCGAAGCCGGCCTCTCGTCCGCCAAAGAACTAGCGAGCCCTCCGGCTCGCCAACTGAGCAGAGCGTCGGTAACAGTTGCGGCGTGGCCGCAGCACCCAAGCCGCTCGTCGCTCCGCCGACCGCGCCTCCCGCGACCAGGCAAGACCCCCTCCTGCGCCGAGCGCTCGTCGGATTGGTCTTGCAGGCGGGCGCTGGTTCTGCGGCGGCCATCAGCGAGAGCGCCCGCGGGGTCCACGTTCTTGTCGGCGTTGGCCTGTTCGGGGGCGGGCTCGTGATGATGATCGGTGGGTTCCTCAAGGCGATCGGCCGCAGCCGCCTCGAGATCGTCGACCTCGCGACGACGTTCCTCCTGATCAGCGCGACGCCACGAACCACGACGCGGGCGTTGCTCGTCTGCTTGGTCGCACAAGGCGCGGCGGCGTTCGCGGTCGCGTCGTCCCACCCGTACACGTCGTTGGCGTTCTCTGCCCTCGCTCCGATGTGGTCGTGGGGAGCCATCGTCCTGTGGTCTTCCCGGCACGCCGCATATCGGGCGCGGCCGGCGCGCCGGCACGGACAGGGGTCCGGCGCAGGAGGCAGATAGCGTCGCCGTGTGCTCCCCGACGTCGTGCTCGCGCTCGGGATCTGCTGCCCGGCTGTCCTCTGGAAGATCGTGCTCAGCTCTTCTCTACGGAGTGGTTCGACGCTCCGGGAGCAACGGATGAGCGGTCCACAGGTTCTCTGCTTTGGGTCGAACTGCCCATTGAGCTCGCGGCTCGCGACCTGCTTGCATGTCTGGGGTGAGGGCACGGTCAACGAGGCCGCACGCCGTGTCCTCGCTCCGATGGGGCGACCGAGCCCGGGACCGGGCAGGATCTGGCCGACCGGCACGACCAGGTCGGCGGTCAGCGTCGGCATGACAGGAGGGCCTACACATGAGCGTGGCTGAGCAGGCGACCGAGACGACCACCGTGCGAGCGCTCCCTGAGCGCCTGTGGGCAGTCGCGACCGAGTTCGAGCAGTACCCGTCGTGGGCGCACGACATCAAGGAGGTGGAGGTCCTCGAGCGTGACGCGGAGGGCCGCGGCTCGCTGGTCCGGTTCCGCACCGCCGCGCTGGGCCGCAGCCTGAGCTACACCTTGGCCTACGACTACTCGGAGGCTCCGAGGGTGCTGGCCTGGTCCCAGACGAGGGGCGACCTCACCCGCGTGCTCGACGGTTCGTACGCGTTCGCCGCTGCGGGCGACCACACCGACGTGACCTACCACCTCACCGCCGAGCTGGTGCTGCCCGTGCCCGGTTTCGTGAAGCGCCGCGCGGAGGGCCGAATCATCCACACCGCACTCAAGGAGCTGAAGGCCCGCGCCGAGGCCGCCTCGGGGTGAGAACGGTCCTGTTCACCGGCAAGGGCGGCGTCGGCAAGACCTCGGTCGCTGCAGCCACCGCCATCGCTGCTGCGCGCGCCGGGAAGCGAACCCTGGTGGTCTCGACAGACGCGGCGCACTCGCTGTCCGACAGCATCGACGCGCCCCTCGGCAACACGCCGACGGCGGTCCGGGCCGTGCCGGGGCTCCACGGGCTGCAGGTCGACGCGTGTGAGCGCCTCGAAGACGCCTGGGCCGATGTTGCCGGCTACCTGATCAAGCTGTTTGGGTGGGCCGGTGTCGATGCGGTCGAGGCCGAGGAGCTGGCGACGCTGCCAGGACTTGAGGAGGTCTTCGCGCTGACGGCCATCGAGGAGCAGGCCGCCAGCGGCGCATGGGATGCGCTCATCGTTGACTGCGCACCAACCGCAGAGACGGTGCGCCTCCTGTCGCTGCCCGACATCCTCGGATGGTATGTGGATCGGGTATTCCCAGCCACTCGCACCATGGCCCGCATCGCCCGGCCGCTCATGTCGCGGATAGCACAGCTGCCCCCGGTGGCGAACGACCAGGTGTTCACAGCACTCGAACGCCTGCTCGGGCGTCTCGACCGCGTGCGGCTGCTGCTCGCAGACGAGCAACACACCACACTGCGTCTCGTCGTCAACCCAGAGCGCATGGTGGTCGCCGAAGCGCGCCGAACTGCTACGTACCTTGCCCTGTTCGGCTACCGGGTTGACGCGGTCGTGGCCAACCGCCTCTTGCCACAGGCAGTGTCCGACCCATGGTTCGACGCCTGGCGAGCCACCCACGCAGAGCAGCTTGCGGCCATCGAGGACGGGTTTGCACCTGTGCCGGTGCTGAGGGCCGACCTGGCCCAGGAGGAGCTCGTCGGCGTCGAACGCCTCACTGCGTTCGCAGAGACGCTGTATGGCGAGCTCGATCCGATGGCGGTGCTTCACACCGGCCCCGGCCTTGAGATCTCGCGGACCCCGACCGGCTCGATGTTGCGCTTGCCCCTGCCCTTCTGCGATCACGACGAGCTGGAGGTGGGGCGCCGCGACGGCGAGCTGCTCGTCCGCGTTGGGCCCTACCGGCGTGCCGTCGGCCTCCCCGACTCGTTGCGCCGCCGCCCGGTCGTTGGGGCCGGTCTTGAGGACGGCTGGCTTCGCGTCGACTTCGGGGCCGTGGGTGCGGCGGCGATGCAGACATGACCGCGGCAGACGAGGCACCGCGCGACCTCGATGCGGCGGCCGCGGTCGCACTCGAACAGGCCCAGGTCGCGGCGCGGGCT
>JAYUDU010000488.1:0-8730 GCA_043739605.1 Acidimicrobiales bacterium
AGGTGCGCCAGCCGACCGAACGGGGCGAGGTTGCTGAGCTTTGGAGCGACCGGCACGAGGCGCACCGCGGGGTGCCCGGCGCGGGCGATCACGACGTCCTCGCCAGCCTCCGCCCGCGCCACGAGCGCCGACAGGTTCGTCTTGGCCTCGTGCATGTTGACCATCGTCATGGCCCAAGACTAGCCAAGCAACTGGCTAAGCGTCGGACGCCTCAGCCGTCGGCGATGAGGCGGCGGAGGAGGGCGGACGTGCGGGCGGCCTCGGTACTGCCCGGTGTGGCGAAGCCGGCGGCCATGACGTCGGTGGCGCCCGCCTCGATGACCTCACGCAAGCCCGCCTCAACGGCGTCCTCGTCGCCAACGATGGCGAGCGCGCCGGGGCCCGCGACGCCGCCGCGGTCGAGGACGGCGCGGTAGGCGGGCAGCTGGCCGTAGATGGCGAAGATCTGGTCGGCCTTGGCCCTGGTGCCCTCGACATCGTCGGTGACGCACACCGGGAGGCCCGCCACCACGCGGTGGGCGCGGTCAGGGTTGGCGGCCTGGAGCGAGGGGACGATGTGGCTGCGAATGGCCTCGGCGCCGGCCATCCACAGGACCGTGCCCGCAGCCTTGGTGGCGGCCAACTTCAGCATCTGTGGGGCGAGGGCGGCGATGAGGGTCTGCACGGGCTGCGACGTGTCGGCCGAGACCGTGACGTTCGCCGAGACGGTGCCGGTGTGGGCGGCGGGCGTGCCGTCGAGGAGCGGGAGGAGCACGTCGAGGTAGTCGGACATGTGGCGAGCGGGCTTTGCGTAGTCCATACCGAACATCTGCTCGATGACGAACTGGTGAGAGAGCCCGATGCCGAGCGTGAAGCGGCCCTCGAGCGCCAGCTGGGCGGTGATCGCCTGCTGGGCCATCGTGACGGGGTGACGCGGATACGTCGGGACCACGCCGGTACCCAGTTCGATGTCGGCGATGCCCGCGCCGGCGACGGCCAACGCAGTGATGGCATCGAGGCCGAAGATGTTGGCCATCCACGCCGACGAGAAGCCGTCGTCGGCCGCCGCCTTGATGGCGTCGCGCAGCGAGCCGAGAGCGTTGGGGCCGGGGGTTTCGGAGAGCATGGTGGCGAGGCGCATGGGGGCGGTCTAGTGCGAAGCCGGTCCCTCGACAACTTGCATGGTCCGTGCAACGATCTGGGGGTGGCTCCTCGCAGCATCCTCGTCCTGGCATGAGCGCCGACCCGACGAGACGCGTGGCCATCGTTGCCAACGCGTCGTTCTACAGCGGTCCGCCCATCGCGCGGCTCCTGGCCGCCCGCGGCCACGACCTTGTCCTCGGCGATCCTGCCGGGGGACTCGTCGAGGAGCTGGAGGCGCTCGGGGCCACCATCGCGGTCGTTGACAAGGCGTTCGACCTCGCCAACCCTTCATCGTCAGAACGGCTCGTCGCCGCTGCGCTGGAACGGTTCGGTCGGCTCGATGCTGCGACGATGTTCTCTGGCCAGATCGTCACCGGGCGCTTCCTGCAGTCGTCCATCGACGACCTGCGCGCCGTGCTGACCGGCTGCGTCGAGGCGCCGTATCACTTCATGCAGGCGGTGCTGCCCCCGATGATCGACGCCGGCGGCGGCCAGGTGCTCATCCTGACGAGCGCAGCCGGCGGCCGACCGACGCCCGGTGCGCCGCTCTATTCATCGGCACGAGCGGCCGCCACGATGATGGTGCGCAACGTTGCCGCCGAGGTGGCCCGTCATCAGGTCCAAGTCAACGCGATCGGCACAAACTTCATGGACTTTCCCGAGTTTCGGCGAGCCAGCGGAGCCGACGACCCGGTGCGACGAGCGAAGATCGAAGCGCAAACGCCGATGGGGCGCCTCGGCACCCTCGACGAGCTGGCGGCGTTCTGCGTGCCGTACCTCGACGGCACCTCCCGCTTCGCCACCGGCCAGTTCACCGCGTTCGACGGAGGCTGGTCCTCCCCTTGATGCCCGGCGCGCGGCGACGAGCGAGCGCCGGCACCGCGGCGTAGCGTCGCCGACATGAGGGGACGCGCACCGCTCGATCGAACCAAGCGACACCGAGCCATCCCGCTCTGGGCTCGACGACGGTCCGTTATGTCGGCGGCCACGCTCGCGGCCATCTTCGCGGCCGGCTGCACGTCGTCTTCGAAGCCGGCCGGAACGACCGGCGACTCGTCATCCACCGTCACGGCGACCGCCGAGACAACCACCACGACCACCATCACCACCGAACCAACGTCGACTTCGATTGCCACGACGACCTCAGCGGGCGTCACATCGACGCGCGGCACCACGACGAGGCCGCCAACGACCACGCGCGCTCGTCAGCAGGCGACCACCACGATCTCCCCCACGACGACATCCAACTACTCCTCGTGCACCACCGACGCGTACGGATATCGGACCTGCGCGGTCCCCGGTCGACCGCTGTGGAGCCGGTGGGGTGCCAGACGCCGCCAGCCCCTCGTCCCGACGGACGAGCTGTGCGGCGAATCCGACCTCGCGGCGCGCCTTGAGTACGCGTCGGTCGCGTCGTTTTCTGACCTCGCACTGCGGCTGCTGGCCGTCGGCGCGCCGGCTGACCTCGTGCGCAGATGCCACCGCGCCGCACTCGACGAGCTCGACCACGCCGCCGCAGAAGATCGCATCGAGGGCAGGACACGAGTCGACTTTGGACCCATCGACGGCCTGCGGGGTCGACGCATCGGCGGAGGTCGGACCTGGGGCCGGGCTCGCTCGCTGTCGAAGATGATCTCCACGTTGGCGGTCGAGTCGTTCGTCGATGGCTGGGTGAACGAGAGCCGCGCCGCTGCGGACCTGCGAGCGAGGGCCGCGAATGCCGACGAGCGCGCGGCGGTGGTGCTGTTCCAGATGGCACGCGACGAGGATGGCCACGCCGTGCTGGCGCGGGACATCGTGACGTGGTGCATGGATGCCCGGCCGATGGCCGTCGGCCGGGCCCTGGCGCTCGCGGTCCCCGTCGCCGCATGAACCGAGGAGGTCGTGCAGACAACACCGCGTCGATTCGTCGCCGAACGACGCTGAGGGCGGTGTGCGCCGCCCTCGTCGCCGCGGGCGGAATGGGGTGCACAGGAGGAGGCCACCGCCACCGCCCAGAAGAGCCGGTGACTGGCGCGTCTGCGCCGGTCGATGACAAGGAGGTCGTGTTCGCGGGGGCGTCGGACACAGCAGAGCGGACGGCCATCACCGCCTCGGCCGCCATCGACCCGAGCGCACCGTGGACGACGACGCGCTCCGGGCGGGTCGCATGCGGAGCGGCGCCCGGTGGCGGCCCCGCGAGCTTCCAACGAACCATCACGCGTGAAGCGCCGACGGCCGCAGTGTCTGGTGGCGCCACCGAAGCCATCGCTTCCGCCCGCCTCGCCGCAGCTGCGCGGGGGGGTAGGCGGTGACGCGGTCCGCGAGGCATCGGAGCGACAGGCCACGACGGTGCGAGCGCAGGGCTCCGGCGGACTCCAGCTCGAGTTCCTCTCCACGACCGCCGCCACCACGGTCAGGGTCATCACCGCCTGCCTCACCGCGAGTCCGCACGACCCCTGACCACCGGCGCGGCCGCTCGCCTATGGTCAGCCAACCGTGGGGGAACACACACCAGACCAGACCACCACCGATGACGCCCTTGCCGGCATCGGAGGCATCGAGCTGCTTGGCGGCGTCGACGCCTGGCACATCGTCAGCACCGAGCAGGGCATCGGCATTCGGGTGTCCGACGGCCCTGCCGGCATCCGGGGCACCCGCTTCGCGGGCGGGCCGACCAGCGCAGCCACACCGTGCGAGGAGACGCTCGCAGCATCCTTCGACGTCGACCTCGTCCAACGGGTTGGTGCCGTCTTGGGCGCAGAGGCACGGGCAAAGAACGCTCACGTCCACCTGGCACCGACCATCAACCTGCTGCGGCACCCGCTCGGCGGCCGGGGCTTCGAGTGCTTCGGCGAGGACCCCGCGCTCACCTCTGCGATGGCGGTCGCCTACGTGCGCGGCGTGCAGTCCAAAGGCGTCGGCAGCTGCGTCAAGCATCTCGTCGCCAACGATTCGGAGTTCGAGCGCATGACCATCTCCTCTGAGGTCGCGCCCGAGGTGCTGCGCGAGGTGTACCTGCGCCCGTTCGAAGCCGCCCTCATCGAAGCCGGCGCGTGGTCCGTGATGTCTGCCTACAACCGCCTGGGCGGCACCTATTGCAGCTCGAACACGTGGCTGCTCACCACGGTCCTTCGCGATCAGTGGGGCTGGGACGGCACCGTCATCTCCGACTGGTGGGGTACGCACGCAGCAGCCGAGTCGCTCGCCGCCGGCCTCGACATCGAGATGCCTGGCCCTCCCCGCCACCGCAACCGAGACAAGCTCGCGGCCGGCTTGGCGGCCAGCGAGGCAACGGCCAAGAACGTCGACTGCGCCGTCGACCGCATCAAGCTCTTGGCCAAGCGCACTGGCGCGGCGTTCACTCCCGGCGACGCCGCCGCGGGGAAGGCCGCGTGGCGCGCCGCGGAACCGGACACCGGTGACGACCCGGACGTGCGCGCCATCCTCAGGGCGGCCGCCGCCGCCGGGGTCGTGCTGCTGCGCAACGACGTCGTCGGCGATGCGCCGGTGGTGCCGTTCAGCGGCGGCCTTGGGCGCGTCGCAGTCATCGGCCCCAACGCGACTGCGCTGCATGCCCAAGGCGGCGGGTCTGCGCAGATCACCGCACCGCAGGTCATCACGCCGCTCGACGGGCTCGCCGACGTGCTGGGCGCCACGGGCATCGAGGTCGTGCACGCGCATGGCGCGCCGACCGCGGCGCCGCTGCGGCTCGATGGCTCGATGACCCGAACGGGTGACTCGGCCGGGCTGCTGCTGGAAGAGGTGCGCAACGGCGAGGTCGTGCGGTCCGTGGTCACTCCTGGCAGTCGCTGGGTAGGGCTCGGCGGCACCCTCCCCGACGTCGTGCGCTACTCCGGCACGCTCGTCGACTCTCCAGGCGCCCTCATCGCGGGCGGCACGCTCGTGGTGACCTGCCACAGCGCCGTTCGCGTGTTCTTCGCCGAGGAGCTCGTGCATGAAGGCGCGCCCGCCGAGGTGCACGGAATCCTCGCCGGCGGCCGCGTCGATGTCGCCCTGCCCGCCATCGTCGGGCCCCAGGGCCTCGCATTCATCGTGGAGCTGCCCGTCGTCGCCGGCATCGGCGGCAGCCTGGGCCTCGCCATCGAGCCTGCGTTTGATCCCAACGCCGCCGCCGATGCGGCTGCGCTGGCTGCCGGATCCGATGCGGCGGTGGTGGTGATCGGCCTCGACCTCACGCTCGAGACCGAGGGCAACGACCGCGCCGAGTACGGGCTGCCGCAATCGCACGTGGATCTGGCGCTCGCGGTGCTTGCCGCTCAGCCGCGCACCGTCGTCGTCCTCAACTGCGGCACTCCGGTCGACCTCGCGTGGGCCGCAGAGCTGCCTGCCATCGCATGGATCGGCTGCCCCGGTCAGGAGGGGGGCGGTGGCCTCGCCGACGTGTTGTGCGGTGTCGTCGGCGCCTCCGGGCGGCTTCCCTTCACGTGGCCGGCATCGCTCGACCAGGTTGCGTCCGGAGCGGGTGGCCCCACGAGCTACCCGGGTGCAGACGGCAAGGTCTCCTACGACGAAGGTCTGCTCGTTGGCCACCGCTGGTACGAGAAGGAGGGCCTCACGCCGCTGTTCTCGTTTGGCCACGGACTCGGGCTGACCACCATCGAGTGGGGCGCGCCCTCCGTCGATGGCGACGCGGTCACGCTGTCGGTCACCAACACCGGTAGCCGCTCCGGGCGCGACATCGTCCAGGTGTACGTCGCCGGCCCGGATGCGGGGACCAACGGTCGACCGCGGCGAGAGCTCGCCGGCTTCGCAGCGACGCCGACCCTTGCGCCCGGCGAGACGGCGGCGGTCATCGTCACTCTCCAGCCCCGCTCGTTTGACCGCTGGAACGAGGCGAAGCAGCAGTTCGACGCGTTGGCTGGCGAGTGGACGTTCTTCGTCGCCCGCTCGGCCGAGGTCACCGATCAGCGCGTCACGATGGCGCGCTGAACGATGGGACCTCTTCAAGGTGTGCGCATCGTCGAGCTGGCGCAGTGGGTGGCCGGGCCTGGTGCCGCCGCGGTGCTGTGCGAGTGGGGCGCCGACGTCATCAAGGTCGAGGCCACCCAGGGTGACCCGATGCGCGCCGTGTTCCAAGCCTCGGCCGGCCTGTCGGAGCCGTCATCGCCGCCGTTCGATCTCGACAACCGGGGCAAGCGCAGCGTGGTCATCGACGTTCGCACCGAGGCAGGTCGTGCCGACTTCGAGCGCCTCCTCGCCGACGCCGACGTGTTCGTGACGAACCTTCGCCCCGGCGCCCTCGAACGCCTCGATCTCGACCCCGACGCGGTGCGTCACCGTCACCCGACGCTCATCTACGCGTCCCTCACCGGGTACGGCCGTGTTGGCCCCGACGTCGACCGCGCCGGCTACGACGCTGGCGCCTTCTGGGCCAGATCCGGGCTGGCCGGACGTACCGTGCCGGAGGGCGTCGAGCCCCCATCGCTCCGCAGCGGAACCGGCGACCACGTCACCGCCATGAACCTCGTCGCAGGTGTGTGCGCTGCATTGTTTCAACGGGAGCGCACCGGCGTCGCGCAGCTGGTGGAGACGTCGCTCTTGCGCAGCGGGCTGTACTGCATGGGCTGGGACCTCGGCATCGAGCTGCGGTTCGGCAAGCTGGCCCCGACGGCTCCACGCACGCAGAACGCCAACCCGATGTTCAACTGCTACAAGGCCGGCGACGACCTGTGGTTCTGGCTCCTGGGCCTCGAAGCAGATCGCCACTGGGGCCCGGTCACCACCGCACTCGGCCGCCCCGACCTCGCCGCAGACGAGCGGTTCGCCGACGCCCGCGGCCGGCGCAAGCACGGACCAGAGCTCATCGGCGTGCTCGACGCGGCTTTTGCCACGCAGCCCCGGGAGTTCTGGACCGACCGCTTCGACGAAGCCGACGTGTGGTGGGCGCCCGTCCATCGCACGTCCGACGTTGTCCTCGACCCCCAGGTCATTGCGATCGGCGGCATCGTGTCGGTTCCCGAAGCGCCGGGCGCCACCGCCCACAGAGGCATTGCGACGCCCGTCGACTTCGGCGGTGTCCAGACGACGCCTCGCGGCGGTGTCCCTGGTCTCGGCGAGCACACCGCCGAGGTCCTCGCCAGCTGACAGCGGTCGAGCGAGAGGCTCAGCCGTCGGCGACGCGGACGAGGGCCTCCTGGGCGAGCGTAGCGACGAGGGTTCCGTCGGTCCGGTACACGCGCCCGATGGCGACACCGCGGGTTGCGCTGAACGCGTCGCAGGTCAGCTCATGCAGCAACCACTCGTCGGCGCGCACCGGGGCGTGAAACCAGATGCTGTGGTCGAGGCTGGCATTCCAGAACTGATCCCACGCGGAGGGGTGATCCCATGCCGGGTCTTCGAGATCCTGAGCCGGACGTTGGGGGTGGAGGGTGACGACGGCTTCGGTCGGCAGATCGTCCGATGTGTAAGCCAGGAAGCAGGCCCCCAGGATGGGGTCAGCAGCCTCAGTCGGGGTGAGGTCTGCGGCGCCTCTGGCGCGGAACCACGACGCCATGCGACCGCGGCCGCGTGAGCCGGGCGGCTGGGCTCGCTGAAAGATCGGGCTCCACGAAGCGTCGTGCGCTGCCTCTGGATCGACGGCGAGCAGTGTCCCCGCGGCGGATCCCTGTTCGCTCGGTCCGCCCTCGGGCTTGGCGAAGCTGGCCGAGAGACTCAGCAGCTCGCCAGATGCCTGGCGGGCGACCACACGGCGGGTGCAGTAGGTGCGGCCATCGCGGCTGCGGTCGACCTCGTACCGCACGGGCGCGGCGTCGTCGCCGCGGCGCATGAAGTAGGCGTGTAACGAGTGCACTGCGAAGTCCTCCGCGACGGTGGCCCATGCGGCGCGCAGTGCCTGGGCCACGATCTGCCCGCCGTACAGGCCACCCCATGGGTATCGGGGGCCGACGCCGACGAAGGTGTCGGGGCCGTGGGCGGTCAGCTCGAACAGCTGCGTCAGCGTCGGCAGCGGGCCATCCGGTGTGGTCCACACGCCGGTGACGCGGGCGCTTGGGGTGACCGGCGAGGCTGGGGTCGGAGGTGTCTCCACGAAGCAGCGAGCCTGGCACACCCAACGAGGGCCACGACCAGGCAGGATGATGAGATGTTGCATGAGTTGGCCGAAGGCGTCCGGAGAGGACGCATCGATCCCATCGACCTGGTGAGCGAGTCACTTCGCCGAATCGAGGCGGCCGATGGGCAGCTCAACGCGGTCGTCGCGCTCCGGGCTGAAGAGGCCATGGCGGAGGCGGCCAGCCACCCCCGCACCGGGCCTCTCGCCGGGCTGCCGTTGCTGGTCAAGGACATGGCCCGCTGCAAGGGCATGCGCACCACATACGGCTCGACGTTGTTCGCCAACGCCGCGCCCGACATCGAGGACGACATCGTCGTGGCGCGTCTGCGGGCCGCGGGCGCCATCGTCGTCGGCCGCACCAACAGCCCAGCGTTCGGCCACACCGCCATCACCACCAACGAGGTGTTCGGGACCACCGCCAACCCCTGGAACCCAGAGCGGTCACCAGGCGGATCGAGCGGTGGTTCTGGGGCAGCGATGGCCGCAGGCTTCACCCCGCTCGCCACGGCCTCAGATGGTGGCGGGTCGGTGCGCATCCCGGCGAGCGCCTGCGG
>JAYUDU010000489.1:0-3422 GCA_043739605.1 Acidimicrobiales bacterium
CACCCTGAAGCAGATCCGCCAGGGCATCCGCATCCAAAAGCTCCAGCCGGAGCTGAAGAAGATCCAGGACGACTTCAAGGATGACATGGAGGCCAAGAACACTGCGATGATGGCCCTCTACAAAGAGCACAACGCCAATCCGGTCAGCTGTATTCTTCCAATGCTCGTGCAGTTTCCGTTCTTCATCTCGCTCAGTGGCACCCTCCGCGGCCTGTCAAGCGTGCACTATCTCGTCGACGGAAAGCCGGTCAGCCTTTCGGAGAAGGAGGCGAGGGCGAAGGGCGTGTTCGAGTCCATGATCGGCACGCCGAAGCAC
The DNA here is from genome assembly GCA_043739605.1 of Acidimicrobiales bacterium. GTDB lineage: Bacteria > Actinomycetota > Acidimicrobiia > Acidimicrobiales > JAUJNH01 > JAYUDU01. Next base: position 317 of record JAYUDU010000489.1, read on the forward strand.
CTGCCCAAAGGCTCAAGCCTCTTCAGGAGCCTCTCAGGGACCAAGATCGACCTTGGCCACACGCCTGGCCAGATGAAGGCGCTCGGCATGGATCTTGCCAAGTCGGCCAAGGACGTCAGCGGCTTTTCGCATCTGCTGCCGTACGTCGTCGTCATCGCGCTCTCCATCCTCGCGGGTGTGTACGCCCAGCAGCAGATGACCAGCCGCAACCCCGCCGCGATGGCAGCCAACCCTCAGCAGCAGCAGATCGCCAAGATGACGCCGTTTCTCTTCGGGCTGTGGGGGTTCATCTTCCAGGGTGGCCTCGCCGTGTACTTCACGACGTCGTCGGTCCTGCGCATCGTCCAGCAGTCGTTGCTCTACAAGTTCGACCCGACCCTCACGGAGTCGGTCAAGGAGAACCACCGCAAGGCCGTCGCTGAAGGCATCATCGAGGCGAAGGTCAAGAAGCCCAAGCTGACGGACGACGCTGGGGCGTCCGCTCGCAATACAGCCAAGTCACCATCACTGCGACCGGCGACCGACGGTCCGAGGCCGGCCTTGCCGTCCACGCGCCCCACCGGTCGCCAGCAGCCGAAGAAGAAGAGGAAGGGGCGTTAGCGCCATGGAATGGGTGGAGACGACGGCACCGACCGTTGAGGAGGCAACGAGCACGGCTTTGTCGATGCTCGGGATTGCTCCAGAAGATGCAGAGGTCGAAGTGTTGGCCGAGGCGAAGATGGGCCTGTTTGGTCGGCTCCGTGAGCAGGCACGCGTGCGTGCCCGTGTACGGCCGGCGATCCCGCGCGCCAAGGACGACACGCGTCGCCGCGGACCGCGCCCCGGCGCGACTGACGACGCCTCCCCACGCCGTGAGGCCGAGGATGCCGGACGCCGGGGCCCTGGTCGGGGAGACCGCGGCGGAGCAGAACGAACGAAGCGGGCTCCGGCTCGGGAAGGTGACGGTACGATGGAAGCTCGCGAGGAGCGCAGGCCCGAGGGTGACGTGTCGGTCGATGACCAGGCGGCCATCGGCTCAGAGATCCTGACAGGGCTGTTGGATGCCTTTGGGCTTGCCGGCTCGGTGGAGACACGAACGATCGACGAAGAGACCCGCGAGCTTGCCGTCACCGGCGACGATCTCGGTCTTCTTGTCGGTCCGAAGGGCGCAACGCTCACGGCCGTGCAAGAGCTCGTCCGCACGGCTGTGCTCAGAAAGACCGACACGCACCACGGTCGGCTGCTCGTCGACGTGGCGGGGTACCGCCAGAAGCGCAAGGTCGCCCTCGAGAAGTTCACCCGTCAGGTGGCGGACGACGTGCTTGCGTCGGGCACTGCTGCGGCGCTGGAGCCGATGGGTGCCCCGGACCGCAAGGTCATCCATGACACCGTCAATGACATCGACGGCGTCGTCACCACATCCGAGGGCGAAGAGCCCAACCGTCGGGTGGTCGTCCGCCCGGCGTGAGCCAGATGACGACACAGTCGGCGCCACACGCAGTGCCGGCATGACTCAGCACACGACCGGCGCACTTCCTGCGCCGGTCGTGGCATGTCTGGGGGAGGCGAGAGAGCTCGGCTTCTTCGGACCCGGTCCGCTCGAAGGCCAGCTCGCCCACGCGCTGGCGTTCGCCCACGCGGTCGACGTTCTAGATGGGGCACGGTGTGTCGACATCGGTTCGGGAGGGGGCCTGCCGGCCCTCGTGCTCGCTGCCGTGTGGCCGTCGACCAGATGGACGCTCGTCGACAGCATGCGCAAGCGAACGAGCTTCTTGGAGCGGTCTGTTGCCGCGCTCGGCTGGGAGGACAGGGTCGAGGTCCTCCTTGGCCGGACTGAGGACGTCGTGTGCCAACCGGGCCGTCGACACGCAGCTTCGTTGGTCACAGCCCGGGGCTTTGGTCGACCGTCGCGGACGGCCGAGGCCGCAGCGGCGTTCCTCAGCCTCGGCGGTCGGTTGGTCGTCTCCGAGCCGCCCGGCTGGGAGGACAGGTGGCCGCGAGAACGCCTCGGCTTGCTGGGCCTGGTGCCGGAGCGGACGTGGCGCGGCGAGGTCGGTCTCCGGGTCCTGCGGCAGTCGAGCGCATGTCCGCCGTCGTTCCCGCGAGCCGCTGCGGCCCAGGCGAAAGCGCCACTCTGGGATTGAACGATGTTTCACGTGCAACACACATCGCCCATCGTGCCGGGCGGGACGGGCGGGCATCTGTCGTGAATGCGGACGAGACGTCGGTCCGGGGACCGACGACCGGAAGGATGTCGGACGGGGCTGGTGTACGCCTCGTGACGTCGAAGTCACGTCAGGCATCCAGGGCAGGGTCACGTCGACACGGAGGGAGCCATGACGATCCCTGAGCTTGGTCAGGGGCGCGTTCGCCGTCGGCGAGGCTCGGCCCGGCCGAATACGGGGCTGCCGGTTCGCTGAGCTCGGAGCTCCCCTTCGCTGGGACACAGCGGTCACCATCAGCCGTCTCTTAGTGGCGGATGTCTGCGGCCCGCTTCTGGTACCGCTGTGACCCGCGGGGAGGGTCACAGCGGTACCAGAGCGCTGATCGAAGCGCTCGCAACGAGCCGGCGTGCGTGAGAGGTGGGCGCCACACGCCTCCCCACCCGGCGCGTTTCCCGAGTGCGCCGGCTTCCGAGGGTGGTCTGCTGGTTCGATGCTGCTGCGACATCTGTTGTTTGGGCCGCCGGCTCGGCCTCGGCGAGCGGCCGCCTCCGCAGCCATCGGCCGGCCAAGCCCTCGGCGAGGACCTGGCCCATTCGGGAGCACGATCGTCGCGTTCCGGCTGCCGGCGGTGTCGATCGCCGCGGCCGCCAACGCTGTCGCCCGCGACGCGGGACTGCGCTGCGGGCGTGGGCCCGAGGTGCGCACAGTCGTCGTCGGACCGATCGAGGGCTGGCCGGCGCGGCCGCTCTCACGTCCGCTGGGCGGTCGCGGCTCGCCCTGGTGCGCAGGAGGTTCGCTCTTGCGTTCGTCGGGCAGCGGGGTGGTCGAGCGCCGCGCGTCGGAAGCCGGGCTCCCGAGCTGCGGCTCCCATGGCCCTAGCGATGGGTCGCGTGTGACCGGCTGTTTCACGTGGAACAGCCAGGGTCGCCGGGAGGTCCACTCGCGAGCCCGCCGTCTTCCGG
>JAYUDU010000490.1:0-8695 GCA_043739605.1 Acidimicrobiales bacterium
AGCTCGCGGAGCGCAAATCCGGCTGCGTCACGCGGGTCCCTCGATCCGACAGGCATCGTGCGCGAGGACTCCAGGAGCAGGATCCGCAGCCAGCGCACCGGGATCGGCGTCGGTGCGACGTGGATGACCTCGTCGCCGCCGGCGTCGCCGGCCACGTGCCCGTTCGCAAACGTGGACCACCGTCCCGAGCTTGGGTCGGCCACCGGGTCGTCCCCGATCCAGCGCTGCACATCGAGCGTCGTCGCCCATGGGGTGCCCCATGCCAGCCGGACCGCATCGATCGGCGTCGGCGTGCCAAGGTCGATCACCACCCACTGCGCGTGCGCCGGTTCGGGTTCGCCCGTCCACCGGGCGTCCAAGTACGGGTTGCTCTTCCAAAAGGTCGTCGTGTCGCCGTCGTCGAGGCGCGAGTAGCCGTCGTTCGCGGCCTGGTCAGTGGTCGAGCCCCGACGCGGTAGCCGGTACCCGCTCGACCGTTCCACGGGCCCGACGGCTTGTTCCGACGATGTCCAGTAACCCTGGGCCTCGCGTGCATCACTCCACGTGCCCTCGGGATTCCAGTGCCAGGCCTCGACCCCGAGTTCGGTTCGCAGCCGGTAGGACAGCCGACGCAAGCCGAGCGATCGCACGGCTGCGACGGTGTCGGGGCGCAGCGCAGACGCCGTCGTCCCTGGGTCACCGCCGTCGATCCCTTCGCCGAAGACGTCACCAAGGTCCACCTGGCGCGTGACGGCGGCGCCGATCTCCACGTGCGCGACAGCGCGCCGGCGCACCGCCGCGTCCGCGCGAGCCGCCGTCACGAGCGGCGCTGCGAAGAACAGCGCGACGGCCATGAAGATGCCAGCGCGGCGCCAAGCAAACCTGCTGGGTGCGAACTGCATCCACGGCGGAGAACTCAAGCTGGAGGCGCTGAGGGTAGGTCGGACTGCCACGTGTCCGTCGACCGTAGGCCGGAGCGACGCCATTGTGGATTCGTGCTGCCGAGCCGTGTAGCAATCACCGCTGCCCAGTCGTTGGCCGACCGTGATGGCCTAATGCCGGAAGTGGCGCTCGCCGGTCATGACCATGGCGAGACCGTGCTCGTCGGCGGCGGCGATGACCTCGTCGTCGCGCAGCGAGCCACCGGGCTGCACGACGCAGGCCACACCGCTCTCGGCGGCCCAGTCGAGGCCGTCACGGAACGGGTAGAAGGCGTCGGATGCGCACGCGCCGCCCTTGGCCCGACCGGCCGCCTTCTCGACGGCGATTTTGGTCGAGTCCTTGCGATTCTGCTGCCCGGCACCGATGCCATAGGCGACGCCGTCCTTCACAAGCACGATGGCGTTGGACTTCACGTGTGCGCAGATGCGCCACGCCATCTCCATGTCGGTCTGCTGGTCCGGGCGAGGGGCCACCTTGGTCACGACACGCCAGGTGTCGGGCGTCGAGTCGAAGCGATCGGGTTCCTGCACCAAGAACCCACCGTCGATCGTACGCAGCTCCACCGCCGACCGACCGGGTCGAGGAGCCGACAGCACCCGCAGGTTCTTCTTCTTCGTGGTGATGAGCGCGAGGGCGTCGACGTCGAACCCGGGCGCGATGAGGACGTCAGACTTCGGGTTGGCCACCAGCTCCTGCGCCAGGGTCAGGTCGACGGGACGGTTGAGGGCGACGACACCGCCGAAGGCCGACATCGGGTCGCACTCGAACGCCTTGTGGTAGGCGGAGATGATGTCGGTGGAGACAGCAGCCCCACACGGGTTGGCGTGCTTGATGATGGTGGCCGCCGGCAGGTCTGCACCGGTGGCAGCCCCGATCGCCCCGATGTCCCACACCAGCTGCCACGCCGCCTCTGCGTCGTAGAGGTTGAGGTAGCTGAGGGCGATGCCGCCGTGCTGGACGACCCCGTCGAACCAGCTGGTGGCGCCCTTGATGCGGTACCGGGCGCCGTGCTGGTGCGGGTTCTCGCCGTAGCGGAGCGGGTCGCCGACCTTCTCGAGCGCGAGGTGGATGGTGGGCGGCAGCGAGTCCTTGCCGGGCGTGGGGTCGGTGTCGTCGAACCACGTGACGATGGCGGCGTCGTAGGACGCGGTGTGGGCGAAGGCGGTGCGGGCGAGGCGGCGCCGGGTCGCCGTGGAGAGTCCTGCGTGGGAGAGCCGCAGCTCGTCGAGGACCGGGCCGTACTCGGACGGGTCGGTGATGATCGCGACCTGCGACCAGTTCTTCGCCGAAGAGCGGATGAGCGCCGGGCCGCCGATGTCGACCAGCTCGATCATGTCGGTGGCACCGTGCTCGAACGTCGAGATGTCGGAGCCGAACGGGTAGAGGTTGGACACCACCAGGTCGAACGGCTCGATGCCGTGCGCCGCCATGTCGGCGAGGTGGGCGGGGTCGGTGCGGTCGGCGAGGATGCCGCCGTGCACCTTCGGGTGCAACGTGACGACGCGGTGGCTGAGTATCGCTGGCGAGCCGGTGACCTCCTCGACGGTGGTCACCGCGAGGCCAGCCTCGGTGAGGGCCTTCGCCGTGCCGCCCGAACTGACCAGCTGCCAGCCGAGGTCGGCGAGGCCCTTGGCGAAGGCGGCGACGCCGGTCTTGTCGTAGACGGAGAGGAGCGCGCGCATCGCGCCCGAACCTAGCGCCGGTGGTCCAAGCCCAGAGAACCGCAGAAGTCGACGATGGTTGCCGGATACAAGCGCCGTTCCACGACCTTGATCCGCTCGTGGAGGGTGGCTTCGTCGTCGTTGGCAAGGACGGGCACGGCCTCCTGAGCGAGGATGCGGCCCTCGTCGACCTCGCGCTCGACAACGTGGACGGTGCAGCCGGTCACCTTGACGCCCCGCTCGAGTGCGTCACGCACCGCGTGCCAGCCCTTGAACGCGGGCAAGAGCGCGGGGTGGGTGTTCAGCACCCTCCCCGGGTAGGCATCAACGAGGCCCGGGGCGATCGTTCCAAAACCGGCCATCGCCACGACATCGACGCCGTCGTTGGCAAGCCGAGCTGTCAGGGCAGCGGTGTAGCCACCACGGTCGAAGGTCTTCGTGAAGTCGGTGCGCTCCACCATGAGGCACTGGATGCCTGCGGCGGCGGCAACCTCAACAGCACGACACGGGCGATCGACCGCGATGATCCCGACATCGACGCCGGCGGCGAGCATCGCCTCCACGAGGGTGCCCGCGCCCGAGGCCAGCACGGCGAGGCGGGGTGCAGCCATGTGCTGAAGAACGCTACCGCCCGAAGCCAACCCGGCGTTGCGGTCAGAGCGGCCCATCGACGCAGCCGGGCGTCGGCGTGGGTGCCTCCACTGGCGTCGAGGACGACGAGGGCTTCGCCGTGGCGACGAACTTCGTGATGGCCCGTGCGATCGCATCGGCCTCCGCCTGCTGCACGTCGGCGCGGGCGAGCAGATCGGCCTCCGCCGGTCGATCGATGAACAGCGCCTCTGAGATGACGCTCGGCACGCCCTTGGCTCGTCGCAACACCCCGTAGTAGTCGTCGCCTGCGGTTCCCCGGCGCGCCTTCACGCCGGTGAGCGAGTTGGATGACCATTCCGTTGCGAACGGCGCCACCGCGGCTCTCACCTCCGCGTTGACGAGCTCGGCCAGCGTGGCTGCGGCCGGGTCATCGACCTGCGCGTACTCCTCGGTGCCTGGCGCAGGGGACACTCCCTCCGCACCGGCGTTGTGGTGGATCGAGACGAACGCGCGCGCCTTGGCACCCTTGGCGAGCAGGGCTCTGCTGGCGAGCGATGTGCGCGTGTCATCGACGCGGGTCAACAGCACGCTGATACCGGCGGCGCGCAACGTTGCAAACACGCGCTGGGAGACGGCAAGGTTCAGGCGCTTCTCTTCAAGCCCGTTCGGCCCCACCGCACCGGTCTCGCTGCCACCGTGGCCGGGATCGAGCACGACCATGACCGATGCGATCGGCGACGCAGCCACGACGGCGCGGCCGGCGCACGGCGTCACCACGTCATAGCGCCCAGGAGCCGGGCTGGAGATGGCAGGAAGCACCCGGCCCGAGGCGGTCCGGACGTTTGCGATGGCAACCACGGGTGGCGCGACGGGAACCGTTCCCGCCGCCGCGGCTGGGGGTGTGGTATCGACCTCGCTCTCCGCAGCCGGCGGCTCCGCGAGCTCGCTCGTCGGCCTCTCGGGGGGCGGAGGCTCTGAGGGCAGCCCCTGCTGGCGGGCCATGGCCGGGGGCGTTATCGATCCGGCAACTACGCCGCCGACGACGCCGACGCTCACGGCCACCACTGCCGCCACGACCGCAACTCCATTCCGAACCACCACGACGAACGCACAGCGTAGCGGGCGGTGTCGCAAGCCGCGCGCGCCATGGGACCGGGTCAGGTGAGCTGAGGGTTGATGCACCCACTGCTCCCGCCTCCGGACCCGGCCGGCTCGGTCCGGGGATAGGCGGTGGTGAACGGTCCGCCCTCGTCTGGGGTGCGGAGGAACCGCACGATCGCTCGGGCGACGGCTTGCCCCTCGGCCCGGCGGACGTCGCTGCGCGCCAGCAGCGCCGCCTCCGGTGGAGAGGAGACGAACGCGAGCTCAGCGATCACGGCCGGGATGCCAGCTGTGCGGCGGAGCACTCCGTAGTAGTCCTTGCCGCTGCTCGACGTTCGGGTCTTCGCGCCTGCGTCCGTATCTCCCGACCACGCCACCGCGTACATCGTCAACGCCCGCACCACCTCCTGCTCGATGAGCCCCGCGAGGCGACGCGACGAACCAGAGGCCACCTGGTAGTAGGTCTCTGTGCCCGGACCGTCGTGCGGCCCGTCCGGCTCTGCGTTGTGGTGGATCGAGACGAACGCCTTTGGGTGAGCAGCACCTGCGATGTCGCCGCGCACGTCCAGCGGGAGGCGGTAATCGCTGGAGCGCGTCAGCACGGTCGTGATTCCGGCTGCGTTGAGGACAGCTTGCGCCTCGCGCGCCACGCCCAGGTTGATGGTCGCCTCCTCGACCTTGGGCGTACCGTCGCTCGGGAAGCCGACGGCACCGCCTTCGGAGCCGCCGTGGCCGGGATCGAGGACGACGTCGACAGCACCGACGGGCGCGAGGCCGTCGACAGCTGCGGGCGAGCCGCACGGGGTCTCGACCGTGGCCGACGATCCAGAGACGCCGCCGAGGACGCGCACGACCACACCGCGGCCCGTCCGAGCCAGAGAACCGATCCGCAGGGTGGAGGGCAACGGCACGGGGGGCGCGGCCGGGGCCAGCGAGCTGGGCGGAGGCGGAGGCGGAGGCGGTGTGCTCGCCGCGGCCGGGAGGCTGCTGTGCACGCTTTCGGCGGCCTCCTCGACGGCGGGGACGACCCGCTCGCGGTCAATCGTCGCGCGCGGCCCGCCCGCCGCGACCGGGGCGCGACGGTGACTGATTGCGAAGCCGCCCACCACGCCGCCGGTCAACGCTGTGACCGCGGCAACGGCCACCGCGATGACCGAGGCGCCCGGCCCTGCGCCCGGGGTGCGACCGCCGCTCATCGCGTTCACAGCATCGGCGCGAGCGGCTGAGCCGAGACCGGCAGGTACACCGGCCCGCCCTCGCCATCACGCTCGAGGAGCAACAGCATCTCGGCCACGTTCATCGGCAGGCTGATATGGAAGCCTTGCACGAAGTCGCACCCGACCTCGGCCAAGACTGCGTGCTGATCGGCACGCTCGACGCCCTCGGCAACCACGGTGAGCCGCAGGGCGTGAGCGAGCACCGCGACGGCATCTACGACAGCGCGATCTGCCTGGTCGTCGACGACGCCATCGAGGAAGGTCTTGTCCAGCTTGACGAACGACACCGGCAGGCGCCGCAAGTAGGACAGCGACGAGTACCCGGTTCCGAAGTCGTCGATGGCAAAGCGGACCCCAGCTGCGGCAATGCGCCGGAGCGAACCAAGGGTGCGCGGGTCTTCGTCGATCAAGGCGTCCTCGGTCACCTCGATGATGAGCCGATGTGGCGGCAGCCCAAACCGGTGCAGTGCACCGAGCACGGTCGTCTCCACATCTGGATTGCGCAGCTGCGCCGAGGTGATGTTCACCGACACCGCCCATGCCGAGCCAGGCATGCCCTCGATTGCGGGCGTGGTCGCCATCGTCGCCAGCGCCGAGTCGAGCGTCCAGCGGAACAGGTCGTCACCGAGGCCGGTCTCCTCTGCGAGCCGTACGACGTCGAGGGGCGGCACGTGCACACCGTGACCGTCGGCGTCCCATCGCAGCAGGGCCTCGAAGCCGACAAGGCGGCCGGGCGCCACGCCAAGGCCGACGATGGGCTGAAAGGCCATCCTCAGGCCGAGGCCAGTGCCGAGCGCGTGCCGAAGGCCGACCTCGGCCTCGAGACGGGCGTCGGCCCGCACCGCCAGGCGATCGTCGTAGTGGACCCACCGACCCCGCTTCGTCGCCTTGGCCTCGTACATCGCGAGGTCGGCCCTACGAAGCAGGTCGCTAGGGGTCTCACCCGGCCGGGCAACGACGACGCCGGCGCTGCCGCCCACGACCAGGCTCCGACCGAGTACATCCATCGGCCGGGCCAGCGCGTCGCACACGTGGTCGGCAACTCGGGCCGCGGCCTCATCTGGGTCGGTCCCTTCCTCGGGCCACACCAGGACAGTGAACTCGTCTCCACCGAACCGGCTCAGCACTGCTGTATCGCCAGCCACCTCAGCGACGGCGGCTCGGAGGCGGCTCGCGACGGTGACGAGCACAACATCGCCGGCGCCGTGGCCGAGACTGTCGTTGATCACCTTGAAGCGGTCGAGGTCGATGAAGAGCAACACGAACGGCGCGCGGTGCGCGTCCGCCTCGACGAGGCACGTCATGGCCGCGCTTCTGTTGACGAGGCCGGTGAGCGCATCATGGTTGGCCTGGTGCGCCAGACGTGACTCTGCCTTCACCCGCTCGCTCAGATCGCGCCCGATCGCGGACACGGTCCGTTCGCCGCTCTCGTCGGTGTGCGAGACCAGGGTCAGCGACACCGGCACATCGGGGCCGCTCGGCCGGCGGAACGCCACTTCGCCCACCCACCGCCCCTCGGCGCGCACTGCGGCCATGGCGGTGTCGATGCTCTGCCGCGACGGGTCGCCCCAGACGCAGATGTCCTCAAGGGTCGGGATGGTGTCGCGGTGCCAACGCAACAACCGCCGACCGCCCTCGTTGAGGAACAGCGGTGAGCCGTCGTCGGCCGCCATGCCGACATAGTCAGGGGTCGCCTCGATGATGCCGGCCAGCCGACCCGACTCGGCAACCCTGTGCCGCAGCTCACCGAGCGCGGCTGCCAACGCGAGTGGAGCAAGACCCAGGAGGAAGAGACTGACCGAGATGGCGGTGAGGGAGTCCTGGGGACCATTCAAGATCCGCTGTCGGTCTGCCGCGACGCGCACTGCGACCACCGCGCTGAACCCGACGGCTGCTGTCCACCGGGTTGCACCTGCGAGGGTGTGGCGGAGGCCGAGCGCGCCGACGACGACCCCCATCGCGAGCAGCGCGGCGAGCATCTCGCCGTTACGTGTCATGTCGCGCGCCAAGAAGAGCACTGCGAACACCGCGGCGGCGAAGAAGCCAGGTTGTACCGGGCGGCCGAAGCCAAGACCGTCGTCGCCCCCGTCGACCGCCAGGATGGCTCCAGGAGCGAACACGATGGCGGCCGCCGCGAGGGATGCTGGAACGACGCGCACATCGGCCACCGGCGCGGGCACGCCCGCCCGGCCAAGGATGTCGATGACCACCCAGGTGAGGACCCCTCCAACCATCACGATGGCCGCGAACCACCCGACGCTCGCAGAGGAGGCCAGCCAGCGGCCCCGGGCACGCAGGCGACCGGCCCCCACCAACGCGACCCCGCCCGCGGCCGTTGCGCCCGCCACAGCTCCGAACACGGCCTGCTCAGCCGTCGGCCCGCACTGAGCGACAGCTGCGATCACGGCCGCGACCACCGCGGCCGGACCGGCGAGCCACTCCATGTCGCTGAGCACCATCGCAACGACAAGTGCGGTGGCGAGGGCGACTTGCACGATCGGGGCGCGTGCGTCGGTGGCCACGCGGGTCACCAAACCGATCCCAAGGGCACCGCCCTCCAACAGGGCGACGCGTCTGAGCCAGGCGACGCGGACCATCACACCAGCCGGGCCCCGCCGGGGCTGGCTATCCCGCCAGCGCGGCGACGATCTCCGCCATGAGATCGCCTGCTTCTGTGGGGTTGTGGCCGACCTTCACGCCGGCAGCCGCGAGGGCGTCCATCTTGCCTTGAGCCGTGCCCTTTCCCCCCGAGACGATGGCGCCAGCGTGGCCCATCTTCTTGCCGGGCGGCGCGGTCACCCCTGCGATGTAGGCCGACATCGGCTTGGTGACGTGAGCGGCGATGAACTCGGCCGCTTCTTCCTCGGCAGAGCCGCCGATCTCACCGATCATCATGATGGCGTGCGTCTCGCGGTCGGCCTGGAAGGCGGTGAGGCAGTCGATGAAGTTGGTGCCGGGAACCGGGTCGCCGCCGATGCCGACGCAGGTCGACACGCCGATGCCCTTGAGCTTCAGCTCGTACAGCGCCTGGTAGGTGAGGGTGCCGGAGCGGGAAACGATGCCGACGTTGGGGCCGCCCTCGCTCGGGAGCAGCGCGATCTCGCCGGCGGTGATGCCGATGTTGCACTTGCCCGGGCTGATGATGCCGGGGCAGTTGGGGCCGAGGAGGCGGACACCGGGGAAGTCGTTGCGCAGGGTGTTGAA
>JAYUDU010000491.1:0-8685 GCA_043739605.1 Acidimicrobiales bacterium
GGGCCAGGACCGGTGCTGCGGTCGTCGCCGAGGTACCCGCAGAGATCCTCGACCGGGGCGAGGCGGTGTCGTTCGTGTGGGAGGGCTCCGCCGGCCTGCCGGCCCGGGAGCGGGCGCTGCTCGACCTGGCCCTGCGCCAGGGTCTCGACGGTCAAGATCTCGCAGACGCACTCGGCGTCAGCCTCTCGGGTAGCTACGTCGTGCTGTCCAACCTGCGCGGCCCCATTGAGCGTGATCTCGCGTGCTACGTCCTGGCCCGTCGTTCGAGCGAGGTCGTTCCTGAGGTGGCCAAGGCCGTGCAGGGCTGGGATGGAAGGTTCAACGATGCGTTCCAGAAGCGGGTCGCCAAGATCGACCCAGACGTCGTGCGTCGCCAGGCCGATGGCACGGCCAGCCCGCTGGCCATGTACTCGGTGCTTCCGCTGCTTGGCGCCCCCACGGCTCTGCGCACCGAGACGCTCGATGCCGCGGCGTTGCCAGGCGGTCCAAGTCCCTACGGCCTACCGACCGCCCAGCCGGCAGCAGCATCCGCACCTGCCGCCGACGGCGTCCCGTGGCAGGTCGACGGATTCCCGCCGCCCGACTTCGACGTCGAAGAACCGAGCGAAGGGCGCGGGGCCGGCGCCTGGTTTGCGGTCGCCGCGCTGCTGCTCGTGCTCGCCCTGATCGGCGCAGGACTCGGCTATCTCCTCACCCGCAACGACAACAAGACCAACGTCGCAGCGCAGGACACCACGACGACCATCGCAAGCACGACGTCCACGTCTCGGCGTGCGACAACGACCACCGTCTTTGGTTCCGCGGCGTCCACGCTCATCCCCGGAGCGACCACCACCACCTTGGCTGGTACCGCCACCACCGGGGCTCCGGGGGCGGCGACGACGGTGGCCTCACTCACGACGACCACGGCGGGGGCATCGCCGGGCGTGCTCGGGAGCCCTGGCACGCTGGCGATGGGCAGGATCCAGGGCACGTCGTCGAAGCAGATGCAGCTGTCCAACACCGGCAAGGGGACGGCCACATGGTCGTCGTCGACCACCTCGCAGAGCGGCATCACGGTGTCGCCTGCCAGTGGCACCATCGCGGCCGGGGCCAAGCAGACGGTCACGGTCACGGTCAACGGTGCGGCGTTCCCCGAATCGGGGGGCGCGAGCCGAGTCGGGTTCGTCAACTTCAGCGGGAGCGCAGGCACTCCGTCGACTGAGATCACTGCGCAGAACTCCAAGCCGTCGACCATCGTCGCTCCCGGTTCGTTCGAGCGTGCCGACGCCAGCCAGGTTGCGGTCTGTCCCCAGAACGAGGATTGGCGATACCGGGTCGTGGTCACCGACCCGTCCGGTGATGCTGACGTGGCTCAGGTGACGCTCACCTACAACGGCACCGCGGTGGCCTTGGCTCGGGGGACCGGTGGCTCGAACGAGTGGGTGTCGCCGAACCAGACCCGGCTGGCATCGAATGCCGAGGTGGGGTACTCGGTCGAGGCCAAGGACTCCTTCGGCAACATCTCGACGATCACCGCGACGAAGAAGCAGACGTCGGACTGTCCGAACCCCAACCCGCGGGCCTGACCCGACGCAGCGTCTCCTAGCCTGAGGCCATGGTCGCCCCCACCGACGCTGCCGCGCGTCGCGGCCGCCTCCGCTCCATCCCGGCCCTAGCGGTGCCCGAGATCGGTGGCATCAGCGTACGCGTCGATCCAACCGCGTTGCTCATCATGGCGCTCATCCGCTGGGGAGGTTCGCCGGACGTCGAGATGTCGAGCATCGTCGCGTTTGCCCTCGTCGCCGTCGCATCGATCATCGTGCACGAGCTCGGACATGCGTTCGCGTTCAAGGCCTTCGGCCACCGTACCCACGTCCTCATCTACGGGATGGGCGGTCTCACCTCATCGGTTGGCGGCACGCCGAAGGGCACGCGCGCTCCGGATCTGACGCCGGCGCGCGACCTGGTCGTCGACGTTGCGGGCCCACTCGCAGGGTTCGCTCTGGGTGCCGCGGTGTACCTCGGGTGGGATGCGCCCGCAAGCGCGCTTGCGAGTGAGGTTCGCTTCGACATCCTCTTCGCTACCTTCGCCTGGGGCCTCCTCAACCTGATGCCCATCTACCCCCTCGACGGAGGCCAGGCGCTGCTTGCCATCCTTCGGGCGGCCAAGGTGTCGAACGCCGACCGGACGGTGCGCGTCATCTCCATCGGCGTTGCTGGCGTTGGCGGGGTGCTCGCATACAAGTACCTCGGCACGTTCACCGGGCTCTTTGCCTTGTTCTTCGCAGCCCAGAACCTGTCTGATCTTCGCCAGATGAAGCAGGAACCGCAGGTCGCCTTCTTGCGGGATGCGTTCGCCGCGCTCGCCGGCGACGACCACGCAACCGCGCGATCCAACGCCCAAGCGGTGCTCGCAGCACGGCCGCCTCCCGAGCTGACCGGACCGGCCGCCGAGGTAGTCGTGTGGGCGTCGCTGGGCTTGGGCGACGTCGCTGGTGCTCGGGCCGCGCTGGCGTTGCGGCCCCCGCCGCTCATCCGTCAAGACCGCACGGTCGTCCCCAACGACCGCTTCCCCGAAGCCGCGGTCGCGTTGGCAGAGTGGATCCTGGCGACGCCGGACGTCCGCGCCAGCCTCGGCGTCGAGGGCACGTTTGCCCTCGTGGCGGCGAGCCTCGATCGCGGTGAGTGGGCACCGCCCGCCCTTTTCGTTCGCCTGCTCGGGTCGGCGCCAGCTGGTGCTGACCGCGTGCTCGTCCGGTGCACGATTCCCGGTCGACGTCGCCTTGGCGCGCTGGCCGAGGCCGCCAACCGCCCGGACCTCGTCGCCCAAGCGCTCGCTGGTCTCGACTAGCACCGAAGCGGGCGCGCACTTCGGCTTCGCCTCGGCCGTCGACAAGACTGGGCCAGACATGGCGACCCTTCCAGAGCTGGCCCGCATGCATACCCGTCTTGAGGGTGACGATCTCGCCCACCTGTCGCGTCTCGTCGCCACATGGGGGATCCTCGCCGACCTCTGCTTCGCCGACCTGCTGCTGTTCGTGCCGGTGTCCGGGGGTGACTCCAGCCGGTTCATCGTGCTCGGCCAGGTTCGCCCCACGACCGGCCAGACGCTCCACAGCGAAGACCTCGTCGGTCGCATCATCGACGAATCGGAGCGACCGCTGGTGGCGCGAGCGTGGCGGACCGGCGAGATCATGGACGGCGAGCTGACCGTCACCAGTCGTGGCGAGACGGCTCGCCTGCAGTGCATCCCAGTCAGGGGACGTGGACCAGCCGGAGCCGACGGAGCGCCAGGCGAACAGCGGGTCGTTGGCGTGTTGACGCGTGAATCGCCGCTGGCTGTCGGGCGACGACCCGGCGAGCTCGAACGCAGCTATCTCGAGGTGTTCGAGCGCTTCGCTCGCATGATCGTGGCGGGCGCCTTCCCGTATCCCATAGATGAGGGCACCACGGCGGAGTCGCCCCGCGTCGGCGACGGGGTGCTCCTGCTCGACGACGCGGCGCGCGTCATCTACGCCTCACCGAACGCAGTCAGCGGCCTCCACCGTCATGGCGTGTACTCCAACATCGAGGGAGCACGGTTGGGCGAGGTCGGCATCGACGTCGACGCCATCGATGCCGCGTGGGGGACGGGACTGCCCGTTACCGAGGAGGTCGAAGGCAGGTCGGATGTCATCGTCTTGTTCCGCTGCCTTCCGCTGATCGAGCACGGCATCGCGACCGGTGGCATCGTGCTGCTTCGCGACGTCACGGACGTGCGGCGCAGGGACCGTCTGCTGCTGTCCAAGGACGCCACGATCCGGGAGATCCACCATCGGGTCAAGAACAACCTGCAGACCATCTCCGCCCTGCTGCGCCTCCAGGCCCGCCGTCTGGCCCCCGGGGAGGGGCGCGAGGCGCTGGGCGAAGCCGAGCGTCGCATCGGTTCCATCGCCCTGGTGCACGAGTACCTCGCGTCTGAGGGCAGCGAGCTGGTCGACCTCTCCGTGATCGTGCGCGGACTCGTGAAGCTCGCGCAGGATGCGTTCGTGTCGCCGGAGCTGCCGATCCGTTTCGAGGTCACCGGCGAGGCGGGTGAGCTTCCGTCAGCCTTGGCGACGCCTCTCGCCGTGGTCATCACCGAGCTGCTCCAGAACGCCGTCGAGCACGGATTCCCCGAGGTGCCAGACCCTCACCGCGGTCGGAGGGGTGCCGGCCGCGTCGTGGTCACGCTCGACAACGACGGCGAGACCCTCCGCCTTGAGGTCGCGGATGACGGCGCCGGGCTGCCGGAGGGCTTCTCGATCGAGACCACCCGCAGCCTCGGCCTGCTCATCGCTCGGGACCTCGTCCAGAGCCAGCTCCGTGGCACGATCCGCCTGCGCTCCATCGGTGATGACGTCCCCGGCACCATCGCAGAGCTCGTCATCCCCATCCCTGAGAAGATCGAGGATTGACGTGCGTGTGAAGAGTCGCGGCCGCCTCAGAGTCTCGGATCGACAAGCTCGCTCTCCAGGGCGAGGACGCCGAAGACGCACTCGTGAATTCGGTACAGCGGCTCACCTTCGACGAACCGTTCGAGGGCCTCGATTCCGAGTGCGAACTCGCGGAGCGCGAGCGAGCGCTTATGGCCGAGACCTCTCTTGCGGAGGCGGCTGAGGTTGGCGCCGGCGGTGTACTCGGGTCCGTAGAGAGGGCTGTACGGGTGCGGTCGAGGAGGGTCTGTTCTGTGGCTGCGTCGTCGAAGAACGGCCGACCGGTGCGGGTGACGATGGTGCCCGCAGCCCCAGAGTCGGGGACGCCGAAGCGCCGCGCCGCGACGTCCTCGTCACGGCACACCACGATCACCGCTCGTGAGCCCATGTGCTTCTCCTCGCAGACCAGGTGGCGCACACCATCGGACCGGTACGACGCGAAGGCCTCGGTCGGGTGCTCGAGCAGGCCATCGATGGTGGTCGTCGCCGTCGGCGCCATGGTGGGCGGGAGGTAGATGAGCCATCGGGGGTCCGCGGCGAACCGGCTCATCACTTCGAGCGCGGCGATGGCGTTCTCGTCCCGGATCGTGACCGGGTTCGAGAGACGGTTGGTGATGATGCGCTTGCCGACGACGTCATCGAGGTCGAGGTCGGTCGGCGCTCGATCGGCAGTCAGCACCAAATCGGGGGCGAGCGGTCGTACCGGTTCCCAGTAGGTGCGCGCTGCAGGAACGGCGACGAGCTCGCGTTCTGGGTAGCGCAGCGCGGTCAGCTCACCGCCGAAGACGCAGCCGGTGTCGATGCAGATGGTGCGGTTCAGCCAGACGGCTTCGGGGATCGGCGTGTGGCCGTAGACGACCGCAGCCTCGCCTCGATAGTCCTCCGCCCACGGGTAGCGGACGGGGAGCCCGAACTCGTCGGTCTCGCCGGTGGTGTCGCCGTACAGGGCGAACGAGCGCACTGCGCCCGAAGCGCGACCCTGCATGTCGGCGCGGAGCCCGGCGTGGGCGACCACGAGCCGGCCCTCATCAAGGACGAGATGGCTGACGAGGCCGTCGATGAAGGTCGTCACCTTGGCGACGAACTCGGGCGGCTCGGCCGCGAGCTGAGCGAGTGTCTCCGCGAGGCCATGGCTCGGCGTGACCCTGGCCCCGCGTAGGGCGCGGAGCAGCTTCGCCTCGTGGTTGCCGGGGATGCACAGCGCGGTTCTGGCGGCCACCATGCCCATGGCGAGGCGCAGGACCGCAGGCGAGGCGGGCCCGCGATCGACGAGGTCGCCCAGGAACAGGGCGCGGCGACCCTCGGGGTGGTGCGTGCCGGTGCCGTCACCGGTGCGGACGTAGCCGAGCGCGCTGAGGAGCGAGCAGAGCTCGTCGAAGCAGCCGTGGACGTCGCCGATGATGTCGAACGGACCGCCGTCTGATCGGCGGTCGTTCCACAAGGGCTGACGCTCGATGCTTGCCGCGTCGATCTCGTCTGCGGACTCAAGGTGGAACACCTTGTGGAAGCCCTCGCGCCGGAGGCCCTTCATCGAGCGGTGCAGCTGGCCTCGCTGGTTGCGCAGCACGTGAGGCCCGAAGGTCCGGTCCGGGCGGGCCAGGTTCCGCTCCGCGCAGACCGCCTCGGGAACGTCGAGCACGACCGCCACCGCGAGCGTGTGGAACCGCTTGGCAAGCGCGACGAGCGGGCGGCGCGCCTCCGGCTGGACATTGGTCGCGTCGATCACCGTGAGGCGACCGGCCTCGAGTCGCTTGGCCGCGATCGTGTGGAGCACCTCGAACGCGGCCTTCGTCGCGACCTGATCGTTCTCATCGTCGGCGACAAGACCCCGACAGAAGTCTGAAGACACCACCTCTGTGGTCAGGAAGTGTCGGCGAGCGAAGCTGGACTTGCCAGAGCCGGACACCCCGACGAGCACGACGAGCGACACCTCTGGGATGCCGAGCACCTTTGAGCGCAGCGTCATCGCGCGAACACCGCCATCTGCGTCGGCGCGCCAAGCGACGGGTCCATCGGCCCGATCGGATGGAACGTTGCGATGTACCCATGGCGGTCGGCCGCTGTGGTGGCCCACCGCTGGAACTCGTCGCGCGTCCACTCGAAGCGGTGGTCGCGATGACGCAGATGGCCCGTCGGCAGACTTGAGAACAGCGCGTTGTACTCGACGTTCGGCGTTGTGACGATGACCGCCATGGGGCGCGCGTGCACGAACACCGATCGCTCGAACGCGTCGAGGCGGGGCGGATCGAGGTGCTCGATCACCTCGATGATTGCGGCGACGTCGAAACCGACGAGACGCTTGTCTCGGTAGGTCAGCGCACCCTGCACCAGCTCGATCCGGGCGCGCTGGCGCGGTGCCATCGTGTCGAGGTGGAGCCGGCGGGCCGTGGCCTCCAGTGCCCGGTAGGCGACGTCGACCCCGAGAAGTCGCTCGACGTCGGTGTCGCGCAGCACCCGGCGAAGCAGGTTTCCCTGCCCGCAGCCGAGGTCGACGACGCTGCGAGCGCCGAGGCGTCGGATCTGTGCGACGACGGCGTCGAGCCGCTGGTCGTTGAGACTGATCGGCTTCTCGACGACCGCCTCTTCCTCGTCGTGGACGACGGCCGCCTCGTCCTGGTCATCGGCCTCATCGGCCAGCAGGCGCGCCAGGGCATCGCTCGTCAGTCGGCCGTCGTGGCGCAGGTAACGGCGGGTGATGAGCTCCCGGTCCGGGTGGGCGCCGAGCCAGGACCCGCCCCGACGCAGCAGCTTGTCCACCTCATCAGGACCGACCCAGTAGTGCTTGTCATCATCGAGAACCGGCAGGAGGACGAAGAGGTGCTCAAGCAGGTCCTTCACGCGGACCTCGGCGGTAAGGGTGACGTCGAGGTAGCGGCTGTCGCCCCACGCAGGGAAGGAGTCATCGAGCCGGATGGCCGTCGCCTCGACGCCGTAGCCGAGCGGTTCAGAAGAGGCGACGAAGCACCTGGTCGCCGCCCCGACACGGCAGGACGGGAACGCCCACCACCACAGGCAGGGCCACGTCGACCAGCTCTGGCCGATCCTTCGAGCGCCCCGACATCGCCGTGCCGAAGAGCTTGTTGATCGCCACCGACAGGAACGACGACGCCACGTACGGCCGGTCGTTCACGTACTGAGCCAACGAGAACGACCCCTGACCCTGCCGGCCACTGCGCACGAGCCCGACCGGGTCCACCTGCACCAGCACCGCCGCGGTGCACCGATCGGGCGTCGCCTCCGGATAGACCACCCGCGCCGTCCCAAACGGCAAGCTCACCTCGTGCAACGAGCCGGGGTTCTTGTGCAGCAGAAAGCCCAGCTCGGTCGCTGGCTGGTGCGTGGTGGAGATGGTGAGCAGCACGTGGTTTTCTTCGAAGTCGAACAATCCTCGACCACCTCCGATGCATCCGCCAGTCAAATGAGACGCCACCCCTCGCGAGACGACCCGCCCGTATTTGAAGACGTAGGAGGGCGATCGCGAGGACCAGAACCTCGCATCGTCGGCGCCGTGACGTGGTGGTCGCCCATACGCACGACTGAGAGGATCAGAGCGATGAGGTCTGCGTGCTGCGCGAGGGCGGCAGGCTGATCATCGAGTGCGCCGAGGCTGGGGGACGGCTGCTCAGATGCCCACGAGCGACCGCACGTTTGAGTAGCTCACCTTCGCTAGGCGTCGGTGGCCAACGCTGACCGATGGCCGTCGCCGCAGGAGCGGACCAGCGTCGTGTGGTGGTCCGGCACCAGCCCGCTCGCGTCGCACTCGATGCCCGTGGTGCAGTGGATCGCGCTCGGCGCGTGACCGACAGTCACTGCTCGCCCCCTGCGTTTGCGACGATGGGCGGCCGGTGGGCTGGTCTTTGGGGTGGTTGCATTGGTCATGCGGCGTGTAGTCGCAGGAGTGTCAGCTGTCGCGCCGCGTCCAGGCCGATGTCTTCGTCGTTGTCGTGGGTTGTCCACATGTCGTTGGGGTCGGGGCGGCGGGTGAGGCGTTCGGCTCGTTCGGCGTTGATGTCGATCCAGGGGGGTGCGTGCCAGCCGGATTGGCCGCGGGCGAGGCGTTGCGTGCCGTCGGGCGTGTAGAAGCCCAGACCGTTCGGAGCGATCCCGATGATTGGGAGTCGGCCTTGGTGATGTTCCCGATGATGAAACCAACACAACGTCGTCAGATTGGTAACAATCGTGCGGCCACCATCTTCGACGTGAATGATGTGATGTACGTGCAGGTTCCAGGTTACGTGACAGCCGGGGA
>JAYUDU010000492.1:0-3409 GCA_043739605.1 Acidimicrobiales bacterium
ACCGACCTCACGATCGTGACCTGGGGTGCAACGGTGCAGAAGTCGATCGTCGCTGCGGGCCTCGTTGCGGACGAGGGATGCGGCTCGGTCGAGGTCATCGACCTGCGCACGATCTCGCCGTGGGACCAGGAACTCGTGGCCGAGTCTGTGGCCCGCACCGGCAAGCTGATGGTCGTCCACGAGGACACCAGGACTGCCGGCTTCGGTGCAGAGATCGCGGCGTGGACCGGCGAGCACTGCTTCGACGACCTCGACGCCGCGGTTGTCCGGGTCGCGGCCAAAGACGTCCACGTCCCCTACGAGCCAACGTTGGAGAACGCCGTTCTCCCCCAGGTCGACGACATCGCAGCGGCGGCTCGGACCCTGCTCGCCCATTGACGCCAGGAAGCATCGGAGGCGGCGGCGCGCACGGCGCTCATGCCCGCTCTGCATCCTTCGCTCCTTCGAAGAGGTCGGCGGCCTCGAAGGCGACGCCTGATGCGACCTTCGCTCTGCGAGTGCGGACGGCCTTGCTGACAGAGTCGAATGCCGCCGCCGCGCCCGCAGCTGTCGGCGCGAACGCCTGCACCGAACGGGTGTCGACGCCGATGCCACCGGCCTCGCCGTAGGCATCGACGCCCGCGCCGAGGAATGCGAACGTCCATCCCAGCTCCTGCTTGGCGGCGATCAGCCGCTTGATGTCAGCGCGGCTGAACTGGGTGCTCTGGTTCTCCTCGCCGTCGGTGACGGTCACGAGCACGAGGTGCTCTGGGCGCTTGCCGAGGACGCGTCGCTGATCGGCGCGGGCCGTCGCTCGCGCGATCAGTCGGCCCGTCGCGTCCAGCAGCGGCGTGCCGCCGCGAGGGACGAACGTCGCGCCGCTGAGCGGACGTGCGGTGGAGAGCTTCGTCCCGTTGAGCAGCACCTCCTCCGGATCGTTGGTGTCGAACTGAATGAGGGTGATGCGGGCGTCGTCGCCCGCAGCCAGCTGATCGGCAAGCAGTCGGTTGAAGCCACCGATGACGTCGGCCTTCATGGACTCCATCGAGCCTGATCGGTCGAGGAGGATGTAGAGGTGGGTGTTGGGGCGGGGGTTACGCGGCATCGTTGTGCTCCTTGACGGTGGATGACGACGCCCCGGGTGGACCGTCTCACCCTGTACGTCGTGCGACGACCGCAGGTGTGACTGGTGCGACTCGATGTGCACGCAAAGCATCGGATGCGCTCCGCGTGGCAGGTTGGAGGCGTGGTCACAGGTCCCCCCTCCGTCGCGGCGTCGCCGTCGCGCGCGGCCGCGGCGGAGGCTGCGGTGCACGAGCTGGTCAGCTGGCTGCGCAGCCTCGACGGTCGGCGATCTGCGCGCCGGTGGGTGGCGCGCCATGGGCTGCCCTCGCACCTTGCGGAGGACGTCAGCGCCGAGGTCGTCGCCAGGACCTGGAGTGCGGTGATGGCAGGTCAAGACATCGTGCGCATCGAAGCGTGGGCAAATCGCCTTGGTACGTTCGCGGCGATCGACCTCGCCCGCGGGCGCGCCAGACGACCGCTCGCGGCAGGCCCCGGCGTTCAGCGCGACGGCTGGGCCGATCGCGCCGACGACGGCAAACCTGGCGAAGGCTTGGCGCACGCAGGACCCGCCCCCCTCGATGTCGCGGTCGTTGCATCGCTGGCGCGTGCGGTTCGGCGATCGCTCGTCGGCGGCCGCGACGCGCCGTGGGTCGTTGCGGCCGGTCTCGCGAAGCTCGCGGTCGATGTCGACGGGGCAGGCCCCGGGCCGTCGTGTCCCCTCCCGGGCGCCGGCGCTGCGCCGTCTGCCGCTTCGGAGTGGGCGAGCCTGTACTACGCGGGTCGCGACGACTGCCTTCCCCCCGACAACGCCGCCGTCGCGGCAGCCGGCGCCGCCGCGCTGCGCAAGCGACGCAGTCGGGCGGTGCACGACGTGGCGCGCGCGCTGGTCGCAGCCGCGACGCGGGTCGGCATCGAGCAAGACGTGTGATGGCGGATCGCAACGACGCGTGGGCACTGATCGGCGACGGAGCCCTCTCGGTATCGCTCGATGATACCGAGGGCCTCGGGCAGTTGATCGTGGCCGGGTTCGCCACCCAGCCTGGCCTTCTCCTCGGCTCCCGCCCCGATCTGCCTGCGGTCGGGTGGGCGGGCACCGCTGGCACCGTGCTGCCATACGACATCCACATCGACATCGATCTCGCCGAGCCAGAGGTCGTCCGGCTCCTCGCCTTCGACATGCCGCTGCCCGCGTTGCACGACCCGCGCGGTCTGCGATGGTGGCCGTTGCTCGAGGCGTTCGTGGGTCCAGATCGAGCAGAAGGCGTGCTGTCGGCGGCAGCTGCGAGCCTGGCAAGTCGACGCGTCGAGCATCTGGGGCCGATCGGACGCACGTTGGTGGACCGCGACCTCGCGCGGTTCCTGCTGGCGTCGTGCACCGCAGACGATCCAGATGTCCGCGGTCTCGCGGTACTCGTCGCCCGGGTCGAAGCGGCGGCGGCCGCCGTCGCACTGCGGGGCTTCGTGGTCGACGTCGCAGAGCGAGCTCGCGTGGCCCTGGCCGGCCTCGCGGAGCCCCTGCTCCGCGGTCCACTCGAGGACATCCCTGAGCTTCCAGATCGAAAGGACGCGTTCGAGCTGGCCGCGTTGGTGCGGGTGGCGGCGCAGGCTTCGCCGACGCTTGCCGGTCTGGCGAGCGATCTCTCTGAGGCACTGCACGCAAGCGCTGGGCCCGTGGAAGGTGTGCCATCTGGGGCCGCTGACTTCGCCAGATCCCCGGTGGCCGGAGCGGCCGTGACCACACCATCGCCACTCTCAGCTGCGAAGGTCGGCCCGGTGGACGTCGCGCTCGATGCGGTCGTCAGCCGGTCGTTGCGCATCGTGCAGCCGGTTCCAGTCGATGGTTCCCGCCTTCCCGGGCTCCTCGCGTCGGCGGCTGGAGCGGTGCGGCGAACGGACGCGGAGGTTGAGCT
Organism: Acidimicrobiales bacterium; assembly: GCA_043739605.1. Lineage (GTDB taxonomy): Bacteria > Actinomycetota > Acidimicrobiia > Acidimicrobiales > JAUJNH01 > JAYUDU01. The sequence goes on from JAYUDU010000492.1 coordinate 2,955, forward strand.
GGTCGTCGACGGCGGCGCCCGGGCGTGTGCTGGTTGGTGGGCTCGGGCCAGCGGACCGGATGGCACGCCGCTCGCGGTCGCGCCGATGCGGCCGGGAGGGCTCGACGCGCTCGACGCCGTCGCGCGGTTGCTGTGTCCGCCTGCGGCGCTGAGCACCGGCGTGGTCATCGACTGTACGCCGTCGCTGGCGCTCCTGCCCAGATCCGCAGGCGCTCGGGCCGTCGAAGAAGCGATCACGGTCGGTCGGGCGGCATCGCGCGCATGGAGGGGCAGCCATCCCAGCGCCCGGAGGCTGCTGGGCTCGTGCGGGGACCTGTGGGAACAAGCGGGTGTCAGCGCGAACGCGGAAGCGGCGCGCCGAGTGGCCAACGACGTCCAGCGGGTCGTCGGTCCTCGCCTGCTCAGCGACCGTCTCGCCGCGGACGAGGCCGACCTCTGAAGGGAACCGTCGGCGC
>JAYUDU010000493.1:0-8678 GCA_043739605.1 Acidimicrobiales bacterium
AAGTGCTTGCTCTTCCAAGCCTGCGGTGCCATCAGCCACAGCTGCTACCACTCGTTCGACATGCGCGACTACGGCGGCCTCAAGAAGCTGCTGCCGAAGACGCACGCCACCTTCGCCATCGGCGCGCTCGCCCTCATCGGGGTGTTCCCATTCGCCGGCTTCTTCTCAAAGGACGAGATCCTCCTTGGCGCGCACGCGGGTGGCTACGAGGCGTTCTTCTGGGTCGGCACCATCGGTGCGTTCATGACGGCGGCGTACGTCACCCGTGCCTACGTCAAGACCTTCCTCGGAGAGCACCACGGTCCCCAGACCGAGGATGCGTTGCAGCACGCAGTCCACGGTCACGGAGACGATCATGCGGTGGTCGAGGCCGACGCTACGCACATTGGACGCGACGAGCACGCCGGCGCCGGCGGCCACGGTGCGGTAGGCCACGACGCCCACGTCAACGACTGGGGTCTGCACGAGTCGCCGATGCCGATGATGGTGCCGCTCTACGTCCTGGCCGCCATGTCGGTTATCGCCGGCATCATCAACTTCCCGACGCACAGCGTTGAGGGGTTCACCAAGTTCACTGCCATCGAGCCCATCGTCGCGGCCGGCGTTGCGGAGCACCCGTTCTCGTGGTTCGTCGCGCTGACCTCTAGCGCATTCGGCTTCGCTGGCATTGGCATCTCCTACGCCTACAACACTGGTCGACTGCCATTCCTTGAAGGTCTGACAGAGCGGGTGGCGCCCGCCCGTTGGCTATATACGTTCCTTGAGAACAAGTACTATCTCGACAAGTTGTACGAGAACGTCTTCATCTACGCCATCAAGAAGCCCATCGCCGGGGGCGCCTACTGGTTCAACCAGCACGTCATCGACGGCGTCGTCAACGGGGTCGGCACGTCCGCCAAGGTCACTGCCGACTTCGTCTACCGCAACATCGACCAGGGCGTGGTCGACGGTGCGGTCAACGGCTCTGGGCGCGGCGCCAACGGCCTCGGCCGGGCCTTCGCCCTGGTGTCATCGGGCAAGGTTCAGCAATACGCCGCAATCCTTCTGGGCGGGGCGGCGTTCGGCGCCATCCTCCTCGCCTTCGTCAACTAGGTCTGTTCGGAAAGCAGGAGAACCCTCGTGTCGACCTTGTTCGCACCCCACCCCAGTTACGACAACGCCTCGCTCACCGTCGCTGTCTTCCTGCCGGCCGTCGGGGCGGTGGCGCTCGGCCTCATCCCGAAGAAGCTCGAGACGGCGATCAAGTCGGCCGCCATCGGCATCAGCGCGGTGACGTTGCTGATCGGCGTCTACATCGCCGGTCGTTTCGACTACGCCAAGGGCGGAGATCCGCAGCTGGAGCAGGTCCACCAGTGGATCCCCGTCATCAACAGCCGCTACCACGTCTTCATCGACGGCATCGGACTTCCGATGTTCCTGCTGTCCATGCTGGTGACCCTGCTCTGTATGATCTACAGCTGGAACCACTGGCCGGAGCCCAGGAACCCCAAGGCGTTCCTCATGCTCATGCTCATCCTCGAGACGGGCATGCTCGGAAGCTTCGTCGCAGAGGACCTGATCCTCTTCTTCGTCTTCTTCGAGATCGTCCTGCTGCCGATGTACTTCATGATCGGCGTGTGGGGCGGCGAGAACCGTCAGTACGCCTCGTTGAAGTTCTTCCTGTACACGCTCTTCGGCTCCGCGCTCATGATCCTCAGCTTCCTGGCGCTGTACTTCAAGGGCGGCCAGACCTTCGACATCCCGACCCTCATCCACAGTGGGCTGTCAGGCACCCTCGTCCACTCGACGGAGCTGTTCATCTTCGGCGGGATGTTCATGGGATTCGCCATCAAGGTGCCCATGTTCCCCTTCCACACGTGGCTTCCCGACGCGCACACCCAGGCACCCACCCAGGGCTCAGTGATCCTCGCCGCCGTCCTGTTGAAGCTCGGCACCTACGGCTTCATCCGCATCGCCCTGCCGATCTTGCCGCGGGCAGCTCACGACTTCGCTCCCTACATAGCGATCCTCGCCACCATTGGCATCATCTACGGCGCCCTCGGGTGCCTGGCCCAGACCGACATGAAGCGGCTCATCGCCTTCTCGTCCGTCGCCCACATGGGCTTCGTGATGCTGGGCATCGCAACGCTCACGCCGTACGGCATCAACGCCGCCATCTTTGGCATGGTCGCCCACGGCTTCATCACCGGCATGCTCTTCTTCGTCGCCGGCTCGATCAAAGAGCGGTTCCACACTCTTGAGATCAGCCGGCTCGGTGGTCTCTTGCAGCAGGCGCCGAAGATGGGGTGGATCCTCGGCTTCTGTTCGATGGCCAGCCTCGGCCTGCCGGGACTGGCCGGCTTCTGGGGCGAGTTCCCTGCCATCCTGTCGACCTTTGAGCCGGCTGAAGGCCTCTCCAAGCCGTTGTTCCGCACCTGCATGGTCATCGCCGCCGTTGGCACGGTGTTCGCCGCTGGCTACCTCTTGTGGTTGTTCCAACGGACCGCGTTTGGTACGCCGAAGGACGAGTGGGCCGGTCACGACATCCACGACCTCGAGTGGCCGGAGTGGGTGGCGTGGACGCCGTTCCTGGCCGCCATCGTGTTGTTCGGCGTCCTCCCGAGCCTGCTCTTCAACATCACCAACCCGGCCGTGAAGATGGTCACCCAGGCGCTCGCCGCCGGGGTCCGGTAGCCAACGGTGCTGGCCACCGCCGCTGCCGGGGTGTTCACCGCCCCGCACCTCGACTACACCGCGCTCGCCCCAGAGATCGTCCTCACCGTCACCATCGTCGTTGCGATGATCGCCGATCTGATGGTGGATGAGCGCCAGAAGGGCTGGGTCAGCCGCATCTGCGGCGTCGGCCTCCTGGCGTCGCTGCTCCCCATCGCGTACATGGGCTCGCACGGCATCACCGGTGCGCCGCGGTCGATGTTCGGCGGCGCATACGTGGTCGACACCTTCTCGCTCGTGCTCAAGGGTCTGCTGCTCATCAGCGGCTTCGTGGTCCTCCTCATCAGTCTCGACTACATCAGCGAGGGCGACTACTACGAGGGCGAGTACGCGTACCTCGTCCTCTCGAGTCTTCTCGGCATGCTCGTCATGGCATCGGCCAGAGACCTCATCACCATCTTCGTCGCCCTCGAGCTGTTGTCCATCCCCGGCTACATGCTCGCCGGTTGGCGCAAGAGCGACTCCAAGAGCAACGAGGCGGCGCTCAAGTACTACTTGCTCGGCGTGCTTGCGTCCGGCGTGATGCTCTACGGCATGAGCATCATCTACGGCTGGACCGGCACAACGGTGCTCGCCGACATGGCGCCGCGGCTCGCCGGCAGCGCCGGCAAGGCGCCCATCGTTGCGCTGGCCATCTTCTTCGTCATCTGCGGCTTCGCCTTCAAGGTCTCGGCGGTGCCATTCCACCTGTGGGCTCCAGACACCTACCAAGGTGCGCCGACGCCCGTCACCGCGTTCTTGTCTGTGGCGTCCAAGACCGCAGGCTTCCTGGCTCTGATGCAGCTGACGTTCGTTGGGTTTCTAGGTAGGGACGACATCTGGAAGCCGGTCTTCTGGGCGCTCGCGGCCCTCACGATGACGATCGGCAACCTCACTGCGCTGCGCCAGACCAACATCGTCCGGATGCTGGCGTTCAGCTCTGTCGCCCAGGCGGGCTACATCCTCATCCCATTCGCGGTGGCTCGTCCTGACGCTCGCGGGGTCGGCAGCGCCATCCAGGCCATCGTCGTGTACCTCCTCAGCTATGCGGCCATGAACCTCGGTGCGTTCGCGGTGGTCATTGCCGTCAGCCGTCGCACCAAGAGCGGCGAGATCTCGTCGTGGGGCGGCCTGTTCACGTACTCGCCACTGCTTTCCAGTGTCATGGCCATCTTCCTCATCAGCCTTGCCGGCATCCCGCCGATGGTCGGCTGGTATGGCAAGTTCGAGATCATCCGCTCGATCTTCGCAGGGGGTCCAACCGGTGCCGGTGTCGTCCTCGGCGTCATCCTCGCCGTCAACTCTGTGGTCGCATTCGCGTATTATGGCAACGTCGCCAGAGTGATGTTCTTCACGCCTGTGCCCGAAGGCACCGACACGAGCGAGCTCAGCGTTCCGCCGGCATTGCAGGCTGCTGTCGGCCTTACCGGCTTCGCCACCGTCGGCATGGGCATCGTTCCAGGCTTCCTCTCCAACCTCGGCAAGCTCTCCAACCTGATTCACTAGCCGGGGGGCCGATGAGCGACGTCGCGGCGCGCCTCGCGGAACGGGCGCGTCGCTACGGGCCCCTGTCGTTCGATGTCGTCGTCAACGAGGCGCTGTACGGTCCCGAGGGCTTCTACGAGCGTGGCCATGGTGCTGGTCGGAGCCGAGACTTCCTGACCTCGCCCGAGGTCGGACCACTGTTCGGGCTGCTCCTCAGCCGGGCCCTCGACGGGTGGTGGACCGATCTCGAGGAGCCCGACCCATTCGTCGTCATCGAGGGTGGAGCCGGAGCCGGCGCGCTCGCGGCGGCCGTCCTCGCGGCCGCTCCTCGGTGCGCCGGCGCACTCCGTTGGATCGCGGTGGAGCGGTCGAGCGCGCTTCGTGCCCTGCTGGCAGGGCGTCTCCCGATCGAGCCGCCAGAGCAGGTCCTCGGCCCCCGCGGCGCCGGAGGTGGTCCGGCCGTTGCCGTGATGGACGACCTCCCTGGCGGGCCGTTCGTCGGTGTCGTCATCGCAAACGAACTGCTCGACAACCTGGCGCCCATTGTGGTCGAGCGCACCGTCGACGCCTGGGCCGAGGTGCGCGCAGACGCCGCACCCGGAGAGGGACTGGTCGAGGTGTGCGTGCCGGCTTCTGCCAATCTGGCGCGGGCTGGCGACCGTTGGGCGCCGGGAGCCGCCTGCGGGTCGAGAGCGGCGTTGCATCGTCAAGCAGCCCGATGGTTGCAGCGCGCCATGGGCACGCTTGAGGCTGGTCGCGTCGTGTGCTTCGACTACGGCGCCCCAACCACGGTGGCCCTCGTCGAGCGCGGCGGTTGGCTGCGAACCTATGCAGATCACGGCGTCGGCGGGGGCTGGCTCGACGACCTCGGGCGTCAAGACGTCACCGTCGACGTCGGCTTCGACCAACTCGCGCCCGGGTCCCTGCGCGGCCAGGCCGAGTGGCTGACGACGCTCGGCATTGCAGACCTGCGGGCTGAGGCCGTTGCGACCTGGGACGCCGGACGAGCGGTCGGCGACCTTGCATCCCTCCGCGCCCGCAGCCGTGTGCACGAGGCCGACGCGCTCTGCGATGCGAACGGCCTCGGAGGGTTCCTCGTTGCAGAGTGGACGAAACGTTGAGACCGCCGGGGTGGATGCGTCCATCGCGCCGAGTCGGTGCGTGTGGGTCTCAGTCGTCCGAGCGCCCGTCTCGCCCCCGCTCCCGATCGCACCCCCGCCGTCAACTCTGCGTCCTACACGGCTGTCATTGATGTCGCGACTGGATCCGCTGTCGTGAGGCTGGCGCCGTAAGCAGCGCCGGTGACAGGCAGCAGCGCAGCGGCTTCATGTCCCGGGCCTCGCAATCGCGACGCGCCCCACCCCAGAGAGCACGAGGTCGTCGTCGCCCGCCGGGATCCACACGGCGTCGGTTGGCCCGACGGTGAGCGAAGATCCTCCGGCGGAGGCCACGACCGTGCCCCCGAGCCCGAGGAGCAGCCGTGGCACGCCAGCGCATGCAGCGTCTCCCGTCGTGGTGTCATCCTCAGTGACGTCGGCGATCGCGAGTGAGAATGCTGCGGTCGGCGCCGTGTAGAGATGCACCCCCACGGCCGCACCGTCCCGCGTGGCGTGCAGGACGGTGGGCAAGGCGGTCGTCGGATCGAGAACGTCGAGGAGCGCGTTCACCGCGATGTGCTTTGGCGTCAAGCCCCCCCGCAGGACGTTGTCGCTGCTGGCCATGATCTCGAGGCCGAGGCCGTCGAGGTAGGCGTGCAGGTTGCCGGCCGGCAGGAACAGCGCTTCGCCCGGTGCAAGGGTGACGACGTTCATCAGCGCAGCGACCGAGATCCCCGGGTCCGAAGGGAACGCGGCGGCGATGAATCGCAGCCACGCGGCTTCGTTGCTCGGGTCGGCTGCGGCGCCCGTGGTGACCGCATCCGCGAGGTCGGCGTCGCGTACTCGCAGGAGTGCACCGATCACCGCGGCGGGCCCATCGGCCGCGAGCCGGGTAAATGGGGCTCGCCCGGCGACACCCAGCCGCTCAAGCAGATTGAGCGACGCCTCGACCGGACGCAACCCGCACAGCCCGGTGAACGGCGTCAGCGCCACGATCATCTCCGGCTTCGACGAGGCATCGCGATACAGACGGTCTGGTGCGTCGCTGGGGATGCCGGCCGCCTCCTCTGCGGCGAAGCCCGCTACCGCTTGGGCGTCGCTCGGATGCGCCTGGATCGACAGCGGCGCGCTCGCGGCCAGCAGCTTCACCAGGTACGGCAGCCGGTTGGCGAATCGGTCGGCGACGGCGTCGCCGAGCAGGCGGCGCGGCGCGGCTGCGATCGCAGCGTCGAGCGTCCGGCCATCGGGCAGGCAGGACGGCGCCACAGGGTGCGCGCCGATCCACAGCTCGGCCTGCGGCGTGCCGTCTGGCTCGACGCCGCGCATCCGGGGCAGCGCGGTCGTCGACCCCCACGCGTAGTGCTGGGTGCGGCACGTCAAGCGCTCCATCAGGTCCATGACGCTACCCGTCACACCCCGTGGCTAGTATCGAACGCGTGTTCGCCACACTCGATCCCCCGGCCGTCGAGTCAGCGCCGGAGCCCGCTCACCTCGCACACCTGACGGCGGCCCAACGCCACGCCGCCACGCATGCAGGCGGCAACCTCCTCATCGTGGCCGGCGCCGGGACGGGCAAGACGACGACGCTCACTGCCCGCCTCGCCCACCTCGTCGAGAAAGGCGTCGATCCCAGTCGCATCCTGTTGCTGACCTTCAGCCGGCGGGCCGCAGCCGAGCTGGTATCTCGGGTCGACGGTGTCGTGGGCGCGGGCGTCGCTCGGTCTGTGTGGCGTGGCACGTTCCACGCAGTGGCCAACCGTCTCCTTCGTCGTCATGGCACCCACCTCGGTCTCGATCCTTCGTTCACGGTGCTGGACCAGTCAGACACCGCCGACCTTCTCGCACTTGTCCGCGACGAGCTTCGTGCGGCGGCGGGCGCACCGCCAGACCGCGACGGCGCGGCCACCCGCGGCCGCCGCACAGCCAAGCCATCGACCATGGCCGAGGTGCTGTCGTGCTGCACCAACGGCCGCGAACCGTTGTCTGACGTCCTCGCCCGCCGGTTCCCGTGGATCATCGAGGACAGGGAAGAGCTGAAAGCGTCGTTTGTGGCGTACACGTTGCGCAAGCGGTCGCGGCATCTCCTCGACTACGACGACCTGCTCCTCAGCTGGGCGGCGCTGCTCGACGTGGCCGGCGTCGCCGGGCGGCTGCAGGGCCAGTTCGATCACATCCTCGTCGACGAGGTGCAAGACACCAACGCCCTACAGGCCGACATCCTCGAGGGGATGGCGGCCGGCGGCGCGGTGGTCACAGCCGTCGGAGACGATGCGCAGTCCATCTATGCGTTCCGGGCGGCAACGGTGCGCAACATCCTCGACTTTCCCCAGCGGTTCGACGCAGAGATCGCACTGCTGGAGCGGAGCCACCGGTCCACCCCGCAGCTGTTGGCGTTCACCAACGCCGTCATCGCGGAGGCGTCGGAGCGCCACGAGAAGACGCTCGACTCGCTGCGACCGCCAGGCCGTCGACCAGAGGTGATCACGTGCGCGGACGAAGCGGCGCAGTCTGGCGCAGTGTGTGAGCGCGTCCTCGACCACTTCGCATGCGGCACCCCGCTGCGCGCCCAGGCGGTGTTGGTGCGGACGGGGCACCACAGCGACCTTCTCGAGCTAGAGCTCAGCGCGCGCAACATCCCGTTCCGCAAGTTCGGCGGACTCTCATTTCTTGAGGCGGCCCACGTGAAGGATCTCCTCGCCGCGTGTCGCCTGATCGAGAACAGGCGGGACGAGCTCGCATGGTTCCGAGTGCTGCAACTGCTCGACGGCGTCGGCCCGGCCACAGCCCGTCGGATCGGGACGGCCCTCGCAGATGACGCAGCGATCGGCGCCGTCCCTGGCCCGGTGGCGGCCGAGGTGGCCGTCCTCGTCGCCATGCTTGTCGCGGCCCGTGGACCCAATGCCGCCGGCCGACCCGGTGTGCAGGTCGAGGCCGCCCGGATGTGGCTCGATCCCCATATCGCCCGCACCTACCGCAAGGGCGCTCCGGCCCGCCGAACCGACCTCGAGATCATCGCCAGGGCCGCCGCCGCTGCGCCCAGTCTCGAAGCGTTCCTCGTCGATCTGACCCTCGACCCGCCGAAGTCCACCGGCGACCTGGCCGGGCCACCCCACCTCGATGACGACTACCTCACCATCTCCACGATCCACTCGGCCAAGGGGCTCGAGTGGGATGTCGTCCACGCCATCCACCTCGCCGACGGCAACGTCCCATCCGACCTGGCAACGGGATCGGTCGCAGAGGTCGAGGAAGAACGGAGGCTGCTGTACGTCGGGCTCACTCGCGCCCGGGATGCGCTCCACTGCTACATCCCCCTGCGATACCACCACCACAAGCACGCTCGCGACGATGCCCACGGCTATGCGCAGCCGACGAGGTTCTTCACGGCCGCGGTCTTGGCGCACG
>JAYUDU010000494.1:0-3400 GCA_043739605.1 Acidimicrobiales bacterium
CCCCCCGCCACCAACCCAGCCCTCCCCGCCGCCTCCCTCGTCTGCGCCACCCCCGCCCCCGCCGCCGACCTACTGACCCGGACGACTGACCCGGACGACTGACCCGGACGACTGACCCGGACGACTGACCGGGAGTTGAGCGAGACCGGACCGGGCCGGCTCGCCTGCCACCCGGCGAACTCCAATGGTCCGCGTCATGGACGTCTCTGACCGCTTCGGGATCACCGTGCCGTTTGACGGTGCACCGCTCGCTCACCAAGCCGACTGGTTCAAGGAGCTTGCCGACCTCGGCTACACCGACCTGTGGTCAAGCGAGGCGGACGGCACCGACGCGTTCACCCCGTTGGCCGTCGCGTCTGTGGCCGCGCCAACGCTGCGCCTCGGTACGGCCATCGTGCCCGCCTACACCCGGAGCCCTGCGATCATGGCCCAGTCGGTGGCAGCCCTCGCGGAGGCCGCTCCCGGCCGGTTCGTGTTCGGCATCGGCACCTCATCGAACGTCATCGTCGAACGCTGGAACGGGATCCCGTTTGAGGAGCCCTACACCCGCACGCAAGAGATGGTCCGCTTCGTGCGCGCCGCCCTTGAGGGCGGCAAGGTCGAGGGTGAGTGGAAGACGTTCTCGTCGAAGGGCTTCAAGCTGGGTCGGCGCCCCAAGATCGCTCCCCAGATCATGGTTGCGGGCCTGCGGGCCGGCATGCTCCGGATGGCGGGACGCGAGTCGGACGGGGCCATCATCAACTGGCTTGGTGCGGCCGATGTCCCCCAGGTGGTGGCCGAGGTTCGCGCCGGTGCAGCCGCGGCCGGCAAGGACGTCGCGGTCTCGCCGCCAGAGATCGTCGCCCGCATCTTCGTGTGCCCCACTGAGGACATCGACACCGTGCGTGCTGTCGCTCGGTTTGCCATCGGTGCGTATCTCAACGTGCCTGTCTACGCCGCGTTTCACGAGTGGCTTGGCAACGGCCCGTTGTTGCAGCCGATGTGGGACGCATGGAAGGCCGGCGACCGCAAGGCGGCATCCGCGGCCATTCCCAACGAGGTCATCGACCGCCTCGTCGTCTCGGGGTCGCCGGGAGCGTGCAAGGAGCACCTCGATCGCTATCGAGAGAACGGCGTCACCTGCCCCGTCGTTGCCCTCCTCCCCGTGGGTCTCGACGCCCAGACCGCTTACAGATCGTTGGCGCCTGGCTGAGCGAGTGCCGTGCGACTAGGAGGGTGCTGAAGGAGCAGCCAACGAAGGGGCCGACCGCCCGGTTGACTGCACCCCAGGAGTCGATGCTGGCTCGCCGTCCACTACTTCAAGACTCTTCTACAGCATCGAGAGGTGGTCGCGGCGCTCGAGGAGGCGTCGAATCCGACTGAGCGGGTGGTCGACGTGGAGGTGTTCGCTGAGCGTCCGGGGCGGCGGTTCCAACAGCAACGCCCTGATGTCGTAGGAGATCGCGTACAGCCGCAGGCGGTCGAGCAGACGGGGGTGCGAGAACAGGGCGGGGTAGGCCGCGCTGAGCAGCGCCGGCACGCCGGCGTACGCCTCTCGCGATGCCGCCTCACGGTCGGCGGCGTCGACGTGGGCTGCGGGGTCGGCGAGGAAGCGGATGAGCACATCGAGGTCGAGGTCGGGGGGGCCGACGCGCGACCACTCGAAGTCGAGCATGGCCGAGATGTGGTGGCCGTCCCACAACATGTTGCCGAAGTGCAGGTCGCCGTGAATGAGGCCGTGCGGGGTCCCGGGGGGATCGAGCGCGTCCATGGTTGTCGTGACGGCTGCGGCCACGCGGTCGAGGACGTCGCCGGGGATGGTTGGCATCTGGCGGGCCCGATCGATGAGGTCGAGGATGCGGCCCGCAGGAAGCTGGTGAGGGCATTCGAGCGATCTGTCGAGGAAGGGCGGGCGAAACGAGGGGGGTGGCACGATCGCATGCACCGCAGCCATCGCCTCCGCAACCTCGCCGACCGCGCTGGCGCGCTGGTCTCGGGTCATCGTCGGCCACGCCCGCGACAGCATCTGACCAGCGCAACGGCGGGTCAGCATCCATTCGCCCGCTTCTGATCGGCCGGTGGCGACGATTTCCGGATAGCGCACGCTCGGCGGCAGCAGGCTGGCGACGGCGCTCTCGTGGTGGAGACGCTGGGACGTGCGGTTTGGCGTGATGCGCAGCACCAGATCCCCCGTGAACCAGACCTCGTTGAGGGTGTCGGCGGCACGAACCAGCTCGCCGGCGGAGCGGATGCCGGCCTCGGACAGCACGCGCCGGGCGCGCAGGGTTGCACCAAGCATGCTCGCCGACGTGCTCATCGTCGTGACCCCAGTACTGCGTCCACCCCTCCAGCCTCGCACGCATGGCGTCCGATGCGGACCATCGTGGTGACCTACGTTCGGGACATGGCTGCCAGCCTCGACGAGAGCACCGATCCCTCCACCGCGTTGAGCGGGACTGCACCCACCGACCGTGGTGTCGCGGCCGCGGCCGCCATCGCCGAGGTCGGGTACGTGGTGATGGAAGACATCATCGACCCGGTCCGATGCGACCAGCTTGTTGGCGACCTAGAGCGCATCGAGGCGGAGATGGCCATCGGTCCCGGCGACAACGGTTTCGAAGGGTTCGCGACCGTGCGCATCTACAACCTCTTGACGCACGGGGCGCTGTACGAAGCGATCGCCACGGAACCGGCGGTGCTGGACGTGGTCGAGCGCGTCCTCGACCGCGGTTGCCTGGTCTCCTCGCTCTCCTCGATAGCCATCGGCCCGGGCGAGCGGGCGCAGCCGATCCACGCAGATGACCAGCTGCTGCCGCTACCAAAGCCCCACGTGCCGATCGTGTGCAACACGATGTGGGCGTTGACCGACTTCACGGCCGAGAACGGCGCGACGCGCCTCGTGCCTGGCACCCACCTTGCCGACCACGACCCGGACTTTGGCGGAGCGTACGAGACGGTGGCGGCGACCATGCGAAAGGGCAGCGTGCTGGTGTGGAACGGCAGCCTCTGGCACGGAGGCGGAGCGAACTCCACGGAGTCGCGCCGCTATGGCATCGCCATGAACTATTGCGCGGGCTGGGTGCGCCAGCAGGAGAACCAGCAGCTCGGCATCCCGCTCGACGTGGCGAGGGGCTTCTCCAAGCGCTTGCGCGAACTGGCCGGCTTTGGCATCTACAACGGCCTAGTCGGCCACATCGTCAAGCAGTCGCCGAGCACGGTCGTGCTGGATGCAGCCCCCGGCTCGGCGGCGGCTCCAACCGACCCTGGGCTGGTGTGGTCGGCGACATGACGGAGGCGAGCGCCGAGTCCTCGTCGCTCGCTCACGCGCGGTCGGTCCTTGGATGCGGCCCGGAAGCCGACCGTGTCGAGGTCGAGGCGACACACCGCCGCCTGGTGGCCGCGGCCCACCCGGACCGCCATG
>JAYUDU010000495.1:0-3394 GCA_043739605.1 Acidimicrobiales bacterium
TTGCCTTGGCGTGCTCGCCAACGTCGAACTCTGCGGGGCACACGAGGTTGCCGACGTTCTCCACCACAACCAGGTCGAGGTCGGCAAGGGGCAAACGCGTGAGGCCCGCCCGCACCATCACCGCGTCGAGGTGGCATTCTCCGCCGAAGCCGGCGCTGGTGTTGATGAGGCTGACGGCGGCGCCAAGCCCCTCGAGTCGGTCGGCGTCGATGCTCGTGGCGATGTCGCCCTCAAGGATGCCGACCCGTACTTCTTCACCCAAGGCAACCAGGGTGCGCCGCAACAACGTGGTCTTGCCTGCCCCCGGCGATGACATCAGGTTGACGGCACGGACGCCCGCCGCCGCCAACGCCCGCCGGTTCTCGTCCGCAACCAGATCGTTCTCGGAGAGGAGGTTCTCAAGCACCGCGACGCGCACCGCGGCGGACTCGTACCCGCTGTGATCGCCCACGTCACGAGCCACGCCGTGATCGTGATCTGCATGGGTGGTGCCGTCGCTGTGGCGGTGGAAGCGGCCCATCAGATGACCTCCGCCAGGTCGGCGGCCCCGACGTCGATGGACGCGATGAGGAACTCTTCGCCGGATTCGAGGGCAACGTCACGCCCACCACACGAGCCGCACATGAGGATCGGCTGCTCAAGCTTGGTGCGCTCGCCGCACGCCGCACAGCCGACGACGGCGGGAACGTGTTCGATGTCAAGCGTGCAGCCAGCCAGGTCGGTGCCATCGGTGACGACTCCCCAGCAGAACTGCAACGTCGTCGGCACGACTTGACGGAAGTGGCCGATCTGCAGCCGGACGACCGACACCGCTCGTCCGTCGGCGTGGTCGGTCGCCGTGGCGGCGATCGCTCGACACAGGGACAGCTCGTGCATTGCCTGTCAGCGCCCCAACGTGACCGCCGCCTCACGATGGAGGCGACCGAAGTTGTAGTAGGCCGCGCATGCGCCCTCGGACGAGACCATGCACGTGCCAATGGGCGTCTCCGGCGTGCATGCCGTACCGAAGACCTTGCATTCCCATGGACGGATGACGCCCTTGAGCACCTCGCCGCACTGGCATGCCTTGGGGTCTGCAACGCGCACTCCTGGCACCTCGAAGCGGGCCTCAGCGTCATATGCCTCGAACTCAGAGCGGATCTTCAACGCGCTCTGCGAGATGAAGCCAAGGCCACGCCACTCGAAGTGCGGGCGCAGTTCAAAGACCTGCGCGATGACCTCAAGGGCCTTGGGATTGCCGCCCTCGACCACGGCCCGCGTGAACTGGTTCTCAACCTCGCACCGGCCCTCACGGATCTGGGTGAGCAGCATCGCGACGGCTTGGAGGATGTCGAGCGGCTCGAATCCGGTGGTCACGAGCGGCTTGCCGTAGACCTCCGGCACGAACCGGTAGGGACGCTGCCCGATGACGGTGGACACATGGCCTGGGCCGAGGAAGCCGTCAAGGCGGAGGTCGGGCGAATCGAGGATGGCCTTAACCGGCGGAACGATGGTGACGTGGTTGCAGAAGACCGTGAAGTTGGTGACGCCGAGCTGCGCGGCGCGCAGGAGCGTCACCGCAGTGGATGGTGCGGTGGTCTCGAAGCCCACTGCGAAGAACACGACCTGGCGGTCCGGTCGGTCTTGCGCGATCCGGAGCGCGTCGAGCGGCGAGTACACGATGCGCACATCGGCGCCGCGTGCCTTGGCGTCGAGCAGGCTGCCGTTGCCTCCCGGCACGCGCATCATGTCGCCGAACGACGTGAACGTGACCTCAGGTCGCTCTGCCACGGCGATGGCGTCGTCGATGCGACCCATGGGGATGACGCACACCGGGCACCCAGGCCCATGCACCAGCTCGACGCCAGGCGGCAGGATGTGCTCGAGGCCGTGGCGGTAGATGGTGTGGGTGTGCCCGCCGCACACCTCCATGAACTTGAACTCGTCGTCGCCAGCGAGGACACGGATGTGGGACAGCACCTCCCTCGCCGCGGCAGGGTCCCTGAACTCGTCGACGAAGCGCATGTCGTTCTCCTCAGTCCTTCAGCAGATTCTTGGAAGTGGATCGCCGACGAGCATGTCGACGATGCGGGTACCGCCGAACGGCGTGACCAGCACGACGATGCCGGGTGGCTCCGATCGGATCTCGCCGATGCGGACCGCGCCCTCGCCGTGCCGCGTTGCTCGCATCGCGCCGAGTGCGGCATCGGCCTCGACCGCCGGCACGACCGCGATGAATCGGCCTTCGTTGGCGACGTACAGCGGGTCGATGCCGAGCAGCTCGCACGCCCCGGCGACGGTCGGATGCACGGGCAGGTCGGCTTCTTCCAGCACGACGGTGAGGTCGGTGTCGCGAGCCAGCTCGTTGCACACCGTGCCCACCCCGCCGCGGGTGGCATCGCGCATCCACCGGGTGTTGGGCGCGGCACCGAGCAACGCCTCCATGACCCCGTTGAGCGGCGCAGAGTCGGACTGCACGTCGGCGTCGATGGCGAGGTCGCCGCGGGCCAGCATGACTGCGATGCCGTGCGCGGCGATGGGGCCGGAGACGATGACGACGTCACCGGGTTCGACGAGAGCCGCGCCGAGGTTGCGGCCAGCTGGCACCAGACCAACACCGGCGGACGTGATGAAGAGACCATCCGCGGCGCCACGATCGACGACCTTGGTGTCGCCGGTGACAATCGGGATGCCGGCCCGTTGCGCGGCGGCCGCCATGTCTGCCACTACGTCGCGGAGCACCTCCATCGCCAAGCCCTCCTCGATCACAAACGCCACGGAGAGGGCGAGCGGACGGGCCCCCGCCATCGCGAGATCGTTCACCGTGCCATTCACGGCCAGATCCCCGATCGAACCGCCAGGAAAGCGCATCGGCTTCACCACGTACGCATCGGTGCTGAAGGCGAGGCGCTCGCCGGATGCGAGGGCCAGCACGGCGGCATCGCCTTGCTCGTGCACCTCGCCCTCCGCCTGGAACGCGGGGAGGAACACGGCTTCCAACAGGGCCGCCGACGACTTGCCGCCGGCGCCATGGGCGAGCGTGATGTGGGTTTCGCGCAGCTTGGGGGCGCGTCGGCGGAACGCCTCGATGCGGTCGAAGACCTCCGCCTCGCGGCTGCCGGCGCCGCCGCCGGTGATGTTGCTGGCGCTGTTCATGAGCTCTCCCTCTCCCACGCGGCGAGCGCGATCTGCACCTCGGCCCACAGCGCCCGGAACACGGCGTCCTGCGCTTCTTGGATGCGGTGCACGCTGTCGGAGCGAACGACGATGCAGTGGTCGATGTCACCGCTGGCGGCCATCGCTCCCCCGTCGTAACCACAGACGCCAACGGTGAGGAGACCACCCCGACGAGCGGCTGCGAACCCGGCGAGCACGTTCTTGGATCCACCGCTGGTGGAGATGCCAAGCACCATGT
>JAYUDU010000496.1:0-8652 GCA_043739605.1 Acidimicrobiales bacterium
GATCTGGGGTGGCCGCAGGTACGCGGCGTCATTGCACGGCCGGCACTGGTCGTAGCCGTCGGTTCGACTGCTGAGGCAGATCGGGCAGATTCCCGCCTGCCCTGCGGCGGGCACCGGCACGAGCGCCGGCAGGAGCGGCCGAAGGATCTCGTCGCGAACGCTCACGGCAGACGTCGCTCAGAGCAGCGAAGGGGCGGGAAGCAGCTCAGCGTCGACGGCGGCCACGACCTCGTCGACCCCGTCTATGACCGAGACACCCGCACGCCCGGCCGTCGCGGCAGCCCACGGCTGAGCGAGGAGGGATCGGTGCAGGAACAGCCTCTTCGCATGACGCAAGGCGTGCTCCGCCTGGATGCGAGCCCCCGAAGTCTCCCCAGCCTCGACGACAACGGTCCCAACGGCAAGCGCCGAGGTCACCCCGTTGCGAACCGGGAACGACCACCGGGTGCCCCTCATGTCGGGCATGAACTGCGACACGCAGGCTCCCGACGCTGCGATGTCGTCGGCCAGCCCACGGTTGCTGCTCGGGTACACATGCTGGATGCCCGTGCCGAACACGGCAAGCGTCCGCCCGCCCGCCTCGAGCGCGCCACGGTGGGCGGCGGTGTCGATGCCTTCGGCCAGCCCGGAGACGACCGTGACGTGCCGTTCGACCAGCTCCGCTGCGAGCCGGTAGGCCAGCGCAGCGCCCTCTGGTGACGGCTTGCGCGTGCCGACGACAGCGATCGCCCGGTCATCCGCCGCTTCGACCGACCCGCGAACGAAGAGGAGCGGTGGACGGTCGCCGACCATCCGGAGGTTCGATGGGTACTCCGGGTCGCACACCGTCACGAGGGAGACGCCCTGCCGGGCGAACGCCTGCAGGCGAGCAGTCCAGGCCTCGACGGCGCCGGCCTCAACTGCCTGCCTCGCCGCCTCCTCGAACCAGGAGGCGTCGTCCGGCGACAAGGCTCCGAGGCACCAGTCCTCGAGGACCTGCGCAAAGCGCTCGGTCGCGGCGCCGTTCATCGAGGGCACGAGCCGCTCGGCGACGGCGAGCACCAGGGCCTGGTTCGCTGCGGACACCCTCATACTCTGACCTCCTCGCTCCGTAGCCGCCGATCCGGCGTTCAGGGCGAACACTAGTTCGATAAGGGTCGATGACGCTTGAGTGCGCACTGCTGACGCGCCTTCCGTCACCATCTACAAGCCATGACTTGTTGTAGATCGCCGATGACGCCGCGGTCGCCGAGGCCGCCGCGCTCGGGTGGATCGAGCGCCGGGGCCCGTGGTCGTGACCGATCCGCCGTTCGACATCACCGACGGAGACACGCCACTCGCCGACGAACAGGACAGCCTGCGGCCGACGTGGATCCGCACCTGCGGCGACCTCAATCAGGCCGATCTCGACACATTCTCCAGGGCCGCCGCGAGGTGCGCCCGCCAACCGACGCCGCCGACGTCCTCGACGACGTGTGGCTCCGCCGCCTCCACAAGCGCACGTTCGGCGACGTGTGGACGTGGACCGGCGCCTACGACGCGCCGAGCGCAAGAACGTTCGAGCTCGCCGGTCCGCGCTTTCACCACCGACTCGTCGCCATCCATCCTTTCCCCACCGGCAAGGGGCGGCACACGCGCGTCGCCACCGAGTACCTCGTTGCGGCCCCGAACGCTCCGACACCGACCTGCGGCGCCGGCGCCGCCCACCCGGTCGGTCGGCTTCGGCGCTCCTACCTCGACGCACTCCGCGCCGCCGATCACAACCGCGATGACCTCGAGCAGCGCACCGCGTCTATGTGGTCGTAGGTGGGAGCACGGGTGCCGTTGCTTCCGTGGTTGCTTCCAGAAACCCGAAAATCCCTTATGTATAAAGCGACCTTGGACACAAGTTCAAATCCCACCCCCTCCGCCGCCGAGGACCTGGGCTTTCGCAAGAAAGCCCAGGTCAGACGGTGTTTCCGGCGAGTCTCCGTCGGTTGACCGACGTGGTCCACCCCGACGCACGCTGCGATTCTCCCCGTCTCCGGAGGGCCTAGGCCGGCGTGTCTCAGTCGCGCAACCCCCGTTCAAAGGTTCGTTCCTTGACGACCTCGCACACCTGGAGGTGGTAGGTCTCGTAGAACTCGGCGCGGCCGCGGCGCTTGGTGGCGGCGTGGGCCTCGTCGTCGCGCCAGGCGTCGTGCTCTGCGCGCGTGGCAAACGTGGACAGCGTGACGCGTTCGCCGTCGTCCGCAATGAAGGTCTTGGTCTCGATGAAGCCGGGCATCGCGGCCGCCGCCACCTCCATGCGGTCTGCCTCCTCGTCGTAGCCGAGGGCGGGTTCGCGGAGGCGACTCCGGAAGATGGTCACGATCTGGGGTTCGGCCATATCCCGATGGTGACATCTCACGGGTCGCGGGGCGGGCGAGATCCGATGCTGGCTGCGGCCACGACGACCGCCGGCTGGGGAACACACCAACACATGGGAGGGTTGTGCTGACGCCATGTCTCCTCGCTTCGCCTCCCGCCTCGGACCTGACGAGCTGGCGCGCTCGTCGATCGACCGGGCCGCGTTGCGTCGAGTGCTGAGGTTCGCTACCGCATACCGACGCCAGCTCGTCGTCTATGGAGCGATCATTGTTGTGACCAACCTCATGGCGCTCGGGCCACCGTTGCTCTTCAAGTCGTTGATCGACTTCCTTCAGCAGCACCAGTCGGCCCCCGGCCAGCGCGGCGTCATGACCCCAGCCGTGGAGCATCGGCTGCTGTTGCTGTTCGGTCTCGCGGTCGGTCTCGCCATCGCAACGACGGGCGTCAACCTGGTCAGCCGTTGGCTGGGTTCGGTCGTCGGCGAGGGACTCATCCACGACCTGCGGGTGGCGCTGTTCGAAAAGGTGCAACGGATGCCGATCGCGTTCTTCACGCGCACCCAGACCGGCTCGCTGTTGTCTCGCCTCTCCAACGATGTCATCGGGGCGCAGGGCACGGTCGGAACCGGCGCAACGGTGCTCGATCAGGTCGTCGGACTGACGAGCGTGCTGACGACGATGTTCGTGCTGTCGTGGAAGGTCACCGCGCTCGCGTTGCTGGTCGTTCCCCTGTTCCTGGTGACCGACCGGGTGTTGGGCCGACGCCTGGCGGCCATGAGCCGGCGCCGGATGGACCAGAACGCCGACCTCTCGTCCACCCTCGCAGAGCGCTTCAACGTCAGCGGTGCTCAGCTCGTGAAGCTGTTCGGCAGGCCAGCAGAGGAGACCGCGGCATTCGCCGTGAACGCCGCGGCCGTGCGTGATTCGGGTATCACCATCGCCGTCTACGGCCGGCTGTACTACGGGCTGCTCGCGTTGGCCGGCAGCCTGGGCACGGCTGCGGTCTACTGGTTCGGCGGGAGGGCGGTGCTGAACGACGGGTTGCAGCTCGGCACGCTCACGGCGTTGGCTGCGTTCGTCACGAAGCTGTACTCACCACTGACCACCCTTGCCTCCGCGCGCACCGACCTGCTCACCGCGTTGGTCAGCTTTGATCGTTGCTTCGAGGTGCTCGACGCGCCCATCGCCATCGACGAGAAGCCCAACGCAGTTGTGCTCGGTGGGCAGGCACCGGTCATCGGACGGGTCGATGTCGACCACGTCGTCTTCCGCTTCCCGGCACCATCGGAGGTATCGGTTGCGTCGCTTGAGGCCGGCGCCCCGACGACGTTGTCGGACGAGCCTTCGGCCGAGATCCTCCACGACGTCTCGTTCGTCGCCCAGCCCGGCCAGCTCGTTGCGCTGGTGGGCCACTCCGGAGCGGGCAAGACCACGCTCGCATCGCTCATCCCGCGTCTGCACGACGTCACTGGGGGCGCCGTACGCATCGACGGGATCGATGTTCGCGACCTGACGTTGCAGTCACTCGTCGACGCCGTTGGGGTCGTCAGCCAAGACCCCCACATGTTCCACGACTCGATCATGGCGAACCTCCGCTACGGCCGACCCGAAGCGACCGACGCAGACGTTGTTGCGGCGTGCCGCGGCGCTCGGATCCACGACGTCATCGCATCCCTCCCCGAGGGCTACGACACCGTCGTTGGCGAGCGTGGCTATCGGTTGTCAGGTGGAGAGAAGCAACGCCTCGCCATTGCCCGCGTACTGTTGAAGCAACCAGCCATCGTGGTGCTTGACGAGGCGACGAGCCATCTCGATTCGGAGAACGAAGCCGCCATCCAAGAGGCGTTGCGGGAGGCGTTGGTCGGTCGCACCGCCATCGTCATCGCGCATCGCCTGTCCACGGTGCAGGACGCCGACCTGATCCTCGTCATCGACGAGGGCCGCATCGTCGAGCGCGGCACCCATGACGAGCTGTTGCGCACCGCAGGCGTCTACGCAGACCTGTTCGAGGTCCAGCACCGAGGCGCCACCGAACGGGCCTGACCTGCCGCCTCGCTCAGCGCTCTTGGATGGTGCGGGGCTGCGGCGGCTCTGGCACCTGAGGCCGCCACGGCTTGGTGGCCGATGCCGCCGCTTCCACGTCCAAGACATCCGGGACATCTGAGGCGGGGGCAGCGGTCGGAGCGGCGTGTTCGGCCGGCGACGTGGTCGTGGACTCTGAGAGCGACCAGATGCCGTCGTCGCTGCGGGAGACAAGGTTGCGGTCTGCGAGGCGCTTCAACCCGATGCGAATACCCTCCTCGGGACGGCGCGACGCGGGGAGCCACCCGCGGTGGCCGAGCTCGGCAAGCAGGTCCTGCAACGACCAGCCCCGCCCCGGCTCTGACGCCAGCACTGCCCGGATCGCATCGGTACCGCGCGGCACCTCATCACCGGCAACACCCGGGCCGCGGACCTCCGGCGCAACGGTGGCGGGGCCAGCCGGAGCGGGCGATACGAGCGCCTCGGCGTGAGGCGTCTCCTGCGCGGCGGGCGGCTCGGCGGCGGGCGGGCTGGCGGTCGCAGCCTTTGAGGCCGCCCTCTTGGCGGGCTTGGCCGTTCGCGGCTTTGCGGCAGTACGCGCCGCCTTTGCATCCGACGGCGCAACGGAGGCGTCCGGCGATTCGACACCAGCGGCTGCCGCCGCGGCGCCGGGGGCCAGTGGCGCAACGGACCGGGGCGAAGACACCACGCCTCGCGGTGCGCCGCCGTCTTGCGCTACCCCTCCGGTGAGCTGATCGAGGAGGCGGTCGAGGCCGTCGATGGCTTGCAAGAGATGGTCGGCCCGCTCGTTCCACGCCGCGACCTGTAGCTCGGCCTGCTCGAGCAACGACCGATAGCGCACTCGGTCGGACGCCAAGATGCCGACGTCGAAGCGGGGGGGCTGCGCCACGTCGTGCAACGCTAGCGCCAAGCGTGGCGCCTGGGGCTTGTACGGCCGGCTCCCCCGCTGCCCCGGCGGCGTGGGCCGCCGCAGCAACGGTCAGAACAGTCCAGTACGTCACGGTCACGGACGATCGGTGCACGACGGCACGGTGTTGCACCGCAGACGACGGCACCTCGTGTCGGCGTTGACCGTCACCTGTGCGGCGGACCGACCCTGCCGCCGCTGACCACGGGCGAGCGCGGTCGACCTGGTCAGGGTTGGACCACCACGGTGCCGGTCATGCCGACGTGGAGGGTGCATTGGTAGCGGTAGGTGCCGGCCTTGGCATAGGTGTACGCGTAGCTGCCCCCGTTCTGGTTGAGGCTCCGCACGTCCGGTTCGCCGATGACGTTGTGTACGACCTGATCGGTCCAGCGCCACACGACACGCTTCCCGGCATTGATGGTGATCGACTTTGGCTCGAAGTCGAGGCCGACGAGCCGGACGACACCATCGCCGGGACCGGGGGGTTCGACCCGAGCCGCCGGGCTCGCGTCCGACGCGCCCCCACACCCTGCAAGGCCGCCGGACAGGAACAGAGCTGCGGTGAGGCACGACAGACGAGTCGCACGACCCCGGGGGGTGAGACGCACAGCCGGTGAGCCTACGGCTGGCTCCACCGCGCAACCCAGTCAGGGATCTCGTCGAGATCGTCCACCACCGCATCCGCTCGGTAGTCGGCGTAGACCAGCGCGTCGGGCACATCGTGCTCGTCGATGTGGGTGCCGCGCACCCGGATGGTCCGCATGCCCATCTGGCGGGCCCCGTAGCAATCGTCGTAGGGCCGATCGCCGACGTACACGGCGCGACGCGGGTCGGCGACGTGCAACATCTGGAGGATCGCCCGAAAGGCCAGGGGGTGTGGCTTCATGCGCGACAGCTCGCAGGTGTAGGCCGAGGCGTCGATGAGGTCATCGAGGCCGTCGCGTTCGAGCAATTGCTGATGGAAGCGACGGGGCCAGTGGGTGTTGCTGAGCAAGCCAGTCGCCAGGCCGTCTGCTCGCAAGGATGTCAACAGCGGCGCGGCGGAAGGGCGGTGCACGAGCAACGGCGCCCACGCGCCGAGGTGCGCTGCGGTGGCCGCGTCGAGGGCACGAGGATCGCCGCCGAGACCGACATCGAGACGCCGACACGCCTCCGCAACGATGCGCTCGAGCGTTGTCGACGCCTGGTCGTCTCGGACGCGGCTCCAGGTCTCTGCCTCCACCGCGACGAACGCCGTGCACAGCGCATCCACACGCATCGGGTCGACGTCTGCACCCCGCGCCTCCGCCTCGGCGAGGACCAGAGCGGCCGGAGCCCACAGGCGGCGGACGTCAACGTCGGCGTGGTGGGCGAGGGTGCCGCCCCAGTCGAAGATGACCGCATCGAGCATGGTGTCCGCCGGCACCTCCGCAAGGTTAGGGGTGAGACGCGACCAGGATGCGCCCATGTCTCCTGCCGACGTCCTTGACCGCTTCGGTTCGCCGGGCGACGCCCTCGCCGATCCGTGCCCGGTGTGCGGCTTCACCGGAGCGGCCATGCCGACGGCCGATGTGGTCACGGCGCTTGCGACGCTCCCCCGACGGTGGCAGAGCATCCTGGCGGCGGAGGACGGCGACGGAGCGTTGCTCGCCGACATCGATCCACCAGGCCCCGCCGGCCGTTCCGCTCGGGCGTGGGCGCTCGCAGCCGCGCAGGCCCTCGGTGCATCGGGCACCGACGCAGAGGCCATCACGGCCGCGGTCGGTGCCGTGACGCACCGGCTCGAACAGGCGAACGGGGACGCGTCCGATGAGGTGTGGCGCCGGGCTGTCGCCGCCGCGCACGCCGGCACGCACAGCCTGCGCCCCGCACAAGCAGCCATCGACGCGGTGCTCGACGCCCGGCGCTGAGCGAAGACGCCGCGGCCGGACGACGCCGGCCTTGCGATCAGGCTCGCCCGCCGGCGAAGGCCTGCACCGATGCCGGGACGGGTCCGCCGCCGGCTGGGAGGTCTGCGGTGATGGGCGGGGCGGCGGTCTGCGCGAGCGGGATCACCCCGCTCCAGTAGGGAGCCTCGAGGTCGATGTCGTCCTCCACGGGGCCGCCGAAGCGCACCTTCGCCGAGCACTCACCCAGCTCGAGCGCTACCACACGGGTGGCCCGCAGCTCTGAGGGTGATGGCGGGCGGCAGTCCGCAGAACGACCTGGGATGGCGTGGTTCACGATGGCAGCCAACGCTGCAACCGCCTCCTCGGCATCGGTGACGTGGCGGAGCGAACCGAACGCGGTGACCACCCTGAAGTTGGCGGAGTGGTGCATCGCGGAGCGGGCCAGGACCAGCCCATCGACGAGTGTGACGGTGACGCACACGCCGCGCTCCCCGGCGCGCAGCAACGCGTTGGCCTGCGCCCCGTGCAGGTAGAGCGTGACGCCGATCCGTCCATAGGCCATGGGCAGAACGACCGGCCCGTGGTCGGTGACAACCGCGACGTGAGCGATGATGCCCTCGTCCAAGATCGCGTGCACTGTCTCCTCGTCGTAGCGGCCCCGCTCCGGGTGACGGCGAAGGGTGGTGCGCTCAGTCGGCGCTCCTGGTTTCGCTCCCCACGACGCGTCTGGCGTGGGCGGTGGGTGCGGCGGGGCGGGCACGCCTGCACGGTGCCCGACGCTGGGTGCCCTGCGCCAGTGGGTTCTGCACCGCCCACGCATCCGACGGTGCAGGATGGAGCCCCGTGACCCAGCCGCCCGACCTGCCCGACTGGCACCAACCCGCCGAGCGCGACGGTTGGCGCGACCCGGCCGACACCCAAGAGGTGCCTGCCGTCCCGCCCTCTGGGCCGCCGCCGACGGTCGCAATGCCGACGCTGCCCCCGCTGTCGGCACCCCCAGCGGTCGCGTCATTGCCGGCCACACCGCGACCTGCGGCTGCCGCGCCCGCACGACCCGCGCCGTTGCAACCCGCCGTCCCGATGGGCCTCATCGGCCCAACCACAGGGAGCGACGGGCCACCTCCCTCGGCATTCCCATGGCCGTGGGTGCTCGGAGGGCTCGCTCTCGTCGTCGTTCTCGCCGTGGTCATCGGCGCGATGTTGGGTTCGAAGGCTGGTTCCAATGCGACGACGACGAGCACCACGATCGGCACCGCCGCCTCGACTACCTTCGCCGCCGCGGCCACCACCACCCCCACAGTTGCCATCACCACCTCGACGCGACGGGCGACGACCACCACGCTCGACCCCAACGTCGAGGCCGTGAGCTTCGCTCGCAGAGCGGTCGCAAAGTGCGCTGTCGACCACCCAGACGATGTCTCAGCCGAGCGGCCCAACGGCATCAAGAGCACAGGAACCGTCGATGCGAAAGCGCGGCGCTACGGCATCGTCGACGCGAAGGGGGTCG
>JAYUDU010000497.1:0-3386 GCA_043739605.1 Acidimicrobiales bacterium
TGGCGCAGCGGCTCGGTGACCGCACGAGCCACGATGCGAGCACCGGTGGCCTCGTCACCCTCAAGCTTCTCAGCGGCGAGGAGGATGGCAGCCTGGGCACGGGCGAGGCTGACGCCACCGCCGGGAACGACGCCCTCTTCGACGGCAGCCTTGGTGGTGCTGACGGCGTCCTCGATGCGGTGCTTCTTCTCCTTCAGCTCGACCTCGGTGGCCGCGCCGACCTTGATGAGGGCAACGCCACCGGACAGCTTGGCGAGGCGCTCTTGGAGCTTCTCGCGGTCGTAGTCGGAGTCGGTGTTCTCGATCTCGGCCTTGATCTGGGAGACGCGACCCTTGATGTCGTCCTCGTTGCCGGCACCCTCGACGATGGTGGTCTCGTCCTTGGTGATGGTGACCTTGCGGGCCTTGCCCAACAGGTCGAGGGTGATGGTGTCGAGCTTGAGGCCAACCTCCTCTGAGACGACCTGGCCGCCGGTGAGGATGGCCATGTCCTGCAGCATCGCCTTGCGACGCTCTCCGAAGCCGGGAGCCTTGATGGCGGCCGACTTGAAGATGCCGCGGATCTTGTTGACCACGAGGGTGGCGAGGGCCTCGCCCTCGACGTCCTCCGCGAGGATCACGAGCGGCTTGCCGGTCTGGCTCACCTTCTCCAAGACGGGGAGCAGGTCGCGGATGTTGGAGATCTTCGAGCTGACGAGCAGGATGTACGGGTCCTCGAGGACCGCTTCCATGCGCTCGGTGTCGGTGACCATGTAGGGGCTGATGTAGCCCTTGTCGAAGCGCATGCCCTCGACGAAGTCGAGCTCCATGCCGAAGGTCTGGGACTCCTCGACGGTGATGACGCCGTCCTTGCCCACCTTGTCGATGGCCTCGGCGATCTTCTCGCCGATCTCCTGGTCGGCAGCCGAGATGGCGGCGACCTGGGCGATCTGCTCCTTGCCGTCGACCGGCTTGGCCAGGTCCTTCAGGCTCTCGACGGCTGCCTCGACGGCGGCCTCGATGCCCTTCTTGAGGACCATCGGGTTGGCGCCGGCGGCGACGTTCTTGAGGCCCTCGCGCACGAGCGCCCACGCCAGCACCGTGGCGGTGGTGGTGCCGTCACCTGCGACGTCGTCGGTCTTCTTGGCGACCTCCTTGACGAGCTCGGCACCGAGGCGCTCGAACGGGTCTTCGAGGTCGATCTCCTTGGCGATGGAGACACCGTCGTTGGTGATCGTGGGGGCGCCCCACTTCTTGTCCAACACCACGTTGCGGCCCTTCGGGCCGAGCGTGACGCGAACGGCGTCTGCGAGCTGGTTCATGCCAGCTTCGAGTGAACGACGAGCGGTCTCGTCAAAGGCGATGAGCTTTGCCATGCGGGGGATCCCTCCGTTGGGAACAGTCCGTGGAAACGGGGTGCGGGGACCAGTCCTGGTGGGACCGGTACGGCCAGCGACGTTAGCACTCGACGTGTGCGAGTGCTAGCGCTCGGCCATGGCGAGTGCTGACGCGGTGCTGCGCGGCCCCCAGCCCCTACGATCTTCGGCGGTGGACGAGGAGGACGCGTTCGACGCCATGGTGCGCATCGTCGACCGGGGCAGAACGACGGTGGTCGTGGTCCAGCGCTCCGGCCCGTTCGACGACTTCGGCTCGGCCGCAGACATGGACGAGGTCGAGGCAGACTTTGAGACCGTCTTCCACACGAGCGTCGAGGACATCTCGTCGCACCTCGGGTCGCCCCGCTTCGTCGGCCGCCACGGCTCGACCGGCTTTCCGGAGTGGGTGCCCGGACGGCTGTGCGCGGTCTGGGTCAGTGGCGAAGACCGGCCGGCGTTCCTCGCCCTGGTCAAAGAGGGAACGTTCGCCCCGTTTGAGCTCCGCGTCGGCCTGCGCTGACTCCTCCCGCCCCGCCGGGCTGGGCCGTTGCGGCGTCAGTCCCTGGCGCGCAGCAGCGCGTCGAACGCCTCTTGACGGCGCGCCTCTGCGACACCGACGTCTCGTCGACGGGCGGCCTCTTCTGGGCTGAGGCCGGCCAGCTCGTGCACGGTGCGGAGCAACAGGTCCGGCTCGAAGGGCTTGGAGACGTAGTCGTCGGCGCCAGCCTCCCAACACCACAAGGCATCGTCGCTACCAGCCTTCGCGGTGAGCACGACGACCCGGGTGTCGGCGGCGAGACGCTCTTGTTGGCGGACTCGCAGGACGGTGAGGCCGTCGACGCCTGGCATCATGAGGTCGAGGATGATGCAGTCGAAGCGATCGCCTTGGCGCAGACGGTCGAGCGCATCTGCGCCGTCCTCTGCCTGCTCGACGAGGTAGCCCTCCCCCTCGAAGAGGAAGGCGAGCATCCCGCGGATGATCTCGTCGTCATCGACCACCAACAACCGTGCCACGTCGGCGAACCTAGCCCGCGGTGCGGTCGGGCGACACGCGGCTCACGCGTTCATCCGCCGGCCACTGCGGGAACGATGGACACCGTCGCGCCCGCCGCCACGGGCGTGTCGAGGTTCTGAAGGAAGCGCACGTCCTCGTCGTCGAGAAACACGTTGACGAAGCGGCGCAGGCCTCCGTCTTCGGCGAAGATGCGCTCACCCAAGCCCGGGTGAGCGGCGTCGAGCGCTTTCAACACGGTGCCGACGGTGTCGCCGTCGATCGAGACGGTGCCCTCGCCGCCGGTGAGGGTGCGCAGCTGGGTAGGGATGCGGACTGTTGCCATGAGATGCTCCTGGGGTTCGGTTCGTTCGGTTCGTTCGAGGCGTTCGAGGCGCTGGTTCAGGCGTGCGCCGCGTCGAAGTCGACGGCTGCGTTGAAGGCGTCCATCGTGGGTTCGATGGTGGCGGTGGGGCCGACGACGGGCGAGACGGCCTCAACCGTCTTCAAACCGTTGCCGGTGATGTACGCGACCACGCGCTCGTCCCTGCGGACCACGCCCTCGGCGGCGAGCTTCTTGAGCGTGGCGATGGTGACGCCGCCTGCGGTCTCCGCGAAGATGCCCTCGGTTCGAGCGAGCAGGCGGATGCCCTCGATGATCTCCTCGTCGGTGACCGAGCCGATGGCGCCGCCCGTGGCACGAACCACCTCGAGCGCGTAGGTGCCGTCCGCGGGGTTGCCGATGGCGAGGCTCTTGGCGATGGTGTTGGGCTTCTGCGGCTTGAAGGTGTCCCACCCGTTGGCGAACGCGGTGGCCACCGGCGAACAACCCGCGGCCTGCGCGCCGCTGACACGCACGTCGTGCGGCGCGATGAGCCCGACCTCCGCCAGCTGGCGAAAGCCCGCATCGATCTTGCGCAACTGGCTGCCAGACGCGATTGGCACCACGACGTGGTCGGGGGCCTGCCAGCCAAGCTGCTCTGCGACCTCGAAGGCGAGGGTCTTGGAGCCCTCTGCATAGTAGGTGCGGACGTTGACGT